>JAURVW010000210.1 GCA_030655275.1 Solirubrobacteraceae bacterium | reverse complement strand
CCGAGGATCGCGACCGACGTGCCGGTGCGGCGCGTGGTGAAGCCGTCGGCGCGCGCCGCCGTCTCGACCTCCGAGAGTCGGGCCGGCGGGCCGTACACCTCGACGGCCTCGCGCCCCGCGTACTGATGGGTGAGCTCCGTCGGATGCCCCGCGGCGACCTTCCTGCCGAGCGCCATCACGGCGACGGTGTCGCAGAGGCGCTCGGCCTCCTCGATGTAGTGCGTCGACATCAGGATCGTCACGCCCTCGCTGCGCAGGCCGTCGACCAGTGCCCACAGCTCCTGCCGCACCTGCGGGTCGAGGCCGACCGTCGGCTCGTCGAGCAGCACGAGTCGCGGCTGGTGCACGAGCGCGCGGGCGATCAGCAGCCGACGGCGCATGCCGCCGCTCAGTTCGTCGGCCTTGGCATCGGCGCGGTCGGTGAGGTTCGCGAGTGCCATCGCGCGGTCGATCGCGGCGCGTCGGTCGGCGCGTGGCACGCGGTAGAGGTGCGCGAACACGCGCAGGTTCTGCTCGACCGTGAGCGTGGTGTCGAGGTTGTCGAGCTGCGGCACCACACCCAGGTCGGCGCGGGCCTGCTTCGACTCGCCCGGCAGCGCGTAACCGAGCACCTCGAGCGTGCCCTCGTCGGCGATCGCCTGCGCCGTGAGCATCTTCATCGTGGTCGACTTGCCCGCGCCGTTGGGGCCGAGCAGCCCGACGCACGTGCCCTCGGGCACGTCGAGGTCGAGGCCCGCGACGGCCGTGATCGACCCGTACCGTTTCACGACCCCGCGCATCTGGATCGCGAGCCGATCGGCGACGGCGGTCGACGCGGGGGTGTTCGGTTGGTCGGGGCGGGGTGGTGCCTGGGTCATGGTCGGGCTCCTCGGGCGAAGCGGCGTGATCGGAAGGGTGGTGGCGACGGCGACCGGCTCGGCGCCCGGGCGGCGTGGTCGCGGAGTCGCGCTCGGAGATGGAGACCGCGACGGGCGGCCAAACTCATCGGCCAACGGGAGTCTGACGCAGGAGCGGCCAGGTTCCGTCCTTTGGACGGCCAACCGCGACGCTAGGGACTCGGTGATCACAACACCTTCACCGTTCATGCCCCGACCCTTAACCGGTCGAAGGCGACCACTTGTTTGGATGGGCGTCGCGGCTGTCCCCCGGCCGCCGGCTCCGGCGTGCTCCGCCGTCGTCGACCCACTCATCCAAGGATCCCGGATGTCTCCGTCCACCTTCTCGCCGCCACCCCCGCGGCGTGCAACGGCGCTGCTCGCGTCGATGCTGGCGTTCGCCGCCCTGCCTGCTGCCGCGCTCACGCTCCCGTCGGTCGCCCGCGGCGCCGACGCGCCCGCGCTCTCCCTCCTCGACGCGAAGGAACAGGTCGGTCCCGGCATCGCCTGGGAGCGTTCGAAGACGCTCTCGGTCGGCGGTTGGGCCGACGCGCAGTTCCTCACCGTCGACCTCGCGAACCCGGCGGTCACCACCGACGAGCTCTCCGGCAAGGTCACGAGCGCGGGGCCGCTGACCGAGCACGCCGACGACGTCGGCGCCGTGGCGGGCGTCAACGGCGACTTCTTCGACATCGGCAACTCCTCCGCGCCGCTCGGTGGCGTGATCCAGGGAGGCAAGCTCAAGAAGAGCCCCAACGGCGGCACCGGCTGGAACCACGCTGGCGTCGGCAAGGACGGTCTCGGCCGGCTCGTCGATCTCGCCCTCGAGGCGTCGGCCACGTTCGGCGGCGCCGCCCACACCGTGAGCGGCCTCAACGTCGCGAGCGCGGGCGTCGCCAACCCGCTGCTCGCCTACACGCCGGCCTGGGGGACCTACTCGCGCTCGCACGCGATCGCCGGTTCCACCGACAAGGCGGAAGCGCTGGTGCGGGACGGCAAGGTCGTCTCGGTCGACAGCGCGAACGCCGGCGCGGGCGAGATCCCGGAGGACGGCTTCTACCTCGTGGGCTCCGGCACCTCCGCTGCGCTCGTCCGCAGTCTCTCGGTCGGCCAGGACGTGACCCTCGCCTATGGCGTCAAGGACGAGGTCGCCAAGTCGATGCAGTTCGCGATCGGCGGCAACCAGTACCTGATCCGCGACGGCGTGCGGGTGCCCGACGCCCAGCTCGAGACGGCCCTGCATCCCCGCACGGCCATCTGCTTCAAGGACGACGGCCGCACGATGGTCCTTGGCGTGATCGACGGCCGACAGGCGGTCGTCCCCGGGATCTCCCTGCGCGACCTCGCGCGCCTGCTGGAAGCCCGCGGGTGCCAGCAGGCCATGAATCTCGACGGCGGAGGCTCGACGACGCTCGTGACCCGGCCGCTCGGCGAGGACCGGGTGGCGGTGCGCAACACGCCGTCGGACGGCTTCGAGCGCCACGATCCCAACGGCGTCGGCATCTTCGTGAAGCCCGGCAACGGCAAGGTCGAAGATCTGGTCGTCCGTGCGACGGGCAACGCGACGAGCGTGTTCCCGGGCCTGCACCGCTCGCTCACCGTGCGCGCGGTCGACTCCAACCAGGTCGCCGTGAAGATCGGTCCGGGCGACGTGCGCTGGACCTCTGCGCAGGCACGGACCGACGGCAACCTCCTGGAGGCTCCGGCCGACCAGCCCCACTCGACCGTGCAGGTGCGCGCAACGAACGACGGCGCCCAGGGCGCGTTGGATCTCAAGGTGCTCGGCAAGCTCCACGCCCTCGAGCTGAACTCGACGCGCTTCGCCTTCGCCGACACCGCCGTCGGCGCCAGCGAGCTCAAGGTGACCGGCCGCGACGCCCAGGGCTTCACCGCCCCGGTGCAGGCCGAGGACCTCGAGCTCGAGTACGACCGGACCGTCGTGAAGGTCGCGCCGAGCGGTACCGCACTGAAGGTCACGCCGCTGAAGACCGGCGGCACGCTCCTGAAGGTGCGGGTCGGTGGGCAGCTCGCTCAGCTCCCGATCTCCGTCGGCGTGCGCACCGAGAACATCTATGAGTTCGATGCCGAGGACGAACCCGCGCGCTGGATCGTGAACGGCACCGCCGGCTTCGCCAAGACGCTGACGAAGGCACCGGAAGGCCTGCGTCTGGACTACAAGGCCCAGCGCAACATGGGCGTCACCAAGACGCCCGCCGAGACCCGCATCGCCGTGCCCGGCGAGCCGCTGCGCGTGCGCGTGCGGATCTGGTCCGACGGCCCGACCGAGTACCGCAACATGACCTGGTACGACGCCGACGGCGCGGCCAAGTCGCTGCTGTCGCCGGGCGTGAAGGCCGGCTGGGGCGAGTACGAGTGGACGATGCCGGCCGGGACGAAGTTCCCGATCAAGATCGGCCAGTTGCAGGTGATCGAGACGGGCGTATCGCGTCAGCGCGACGGCGCCGTGATCTTCGATCGCATCGAGGTCGACCTCGCCAGCGACGTCGCCACGCCGCCGACCGAGCCGCTGCGCCGCGATGAGCTCATCTCACCCGACGGCCGCGCGTCCGCAGCCGATGACTGGTCGTTCGCGACCCTGTCGGACATCCAGTTCACCGCGGCCGATCCCACCCTCGCCAAGGTCGGCGTGGCCGCCCTGGAGCGGATCCGGGCCACGAATCCGGATCTCGTGGTGCTCAACGGCGACATCACCGACCTCGGCGCCGCCGAGGATCTGGACGTGGCCCGCGCCACGCTGGAGGCGGGCGGTTGCGACCTGATCGAGGTCGGCAAGGAGCCCGACCCGGCCAGCACGCCGACTCCGGCCGACGGCAAGGTGCCGTGCTACTTCGTGCCCGGCAACCATGAGTCCTATCGCTCGAACGGGCAGGGCACGCTCGATCCGTTCGTCGAGGAGTTCGGGCGCCCGTACCGCACGTTCGACCACAAGGGCACGCGGTTCGTGCTCCTCAACTCGTCGCTCGGGTCGCTGCGGGGCTCCTCGTACGGCGCCGACCCGGAGGCAGGCTTCAAGCAGCTGCTCATGTTCCGCGACGCCCTCGATTCGGCCCGCGCCGATGCGTCCGTGCGCAACGTGATGGTGTTCGCGCATCATCCCGTCGACGACCCGGATCTCAAGGGCAGCCAGCTCGGTGAGCGCACCGAGGTGCAGCTGATCGAGAAGCTGCTCACCGACTTCCGCACGGCGTCGGGCAAGGGCGCCGGCATGGTCGGCAGCCACGCGCAGATCGTCAACGTGCAGCGCGAGCAGGGCGTGCCATACGTGGTGCATCCGTCGTCGGGCAAGGCGCCCTACGGCGTGCCGGACCGCGGCGGCTTCACCGGTTGGATCAAGTGGAACGTCGACCGCGACGCCGATGCGTTCGGGCAGTGGATCACCGCGGACGTGCGCGCGTTTGCGCAGTCCGTCGCGCTGAACGTGCCCGGCACCACCGACCCGGCTGCGGCCGGCGCGATGGAGGTCGGCACCACGGTTCCGCTGTCGGGCAGCATCGTGCAACCCAGCGGCGTCCAGCCCGGCTCCCGTGTGGTGCCGCTCGCGTACCCGATGTCGGTGCGCTGGAGTGGCTCACCGAACCTCGCGATCGGCTCGGGTGCCGAGGTGCTCGCGCAGGCTCGCCGGAGCGGCAAGGCGGCCGTCCTGGATCCGCGCACCATGGCACTCACGGCGCTGCGTCAGGAGGCCGTCACGGTCCGCGTGACGAACGACTCCATGCGGGAGTTCACCGACGAGGCGTCCCTGGCGCCCGTCTCGGCCGAGCGCACGATCGCGATCGGTCCGTGGACCGGTCCCGGCCCTCGCGCCGTCGTCTCGACGCCCGTGTTCTCGGTGCAGCCGGTCGGCACGGTCGGCGAGGGCCAGTGGGTCACGGTGAAGAACGAGGGCGACCAGCCGCTCGCGATCGACACGGTCGCGGTCCAGGCCGCCGATGACGCGTCGAGCGGCGTGTTCCTGCTCTCCGACGACGCCTGCTCGGTCAGGACGATCGAGCCCGGGGCCTCGTGCCGTGTGCTCGTGCGGTTCGCGCCCCGGACGGCGAAGTCCACCTCGGTCGCGCAGCTCGTGCTGCAGACCAACACCGCCGATCGCGTGCACGTCGTCGCGCTCTCCGCCACCAGCGGCGAGCTTCCGAAGGGCGACGCCGGCGCGACCGGACCGAAGGGCGACGCCGGCGCGACGGGACCGAAGGGCGACGCCGGCACGAACGGAACCGACGGGGCGATCGGCCCCGTGGGCACCGCGGGCCCGCAGGGCACCAAGGGCGAGACGGGAGTCGGCGTGGCCGGCCCGCAGGGTCAGCCCGGTCCGGCGGGTCCGATCGGTCAGCCTGGTCCGCAGGGTCCGGCCGCTCCGATCGGGACGGCGGTCGTCGACGTTCGCTGCGAGCTCTCCGCGAGCAGCCGCGCCGTCGTGTGCACGATCCGCCAGCCCCGTGGCGCGGGTGACGGCGCGGCCGAGCGCCTGCGCGTGAAGGGCCAGCTCGTCGGCAGTCGCACGTCGGTCGTGAAGCGCGGCACCCGCCGCGTGACGGTCACGCTGCGCGGTCAGCGCAAGCTCTCCACGCGCTCGCGCGTGAAGGTCGAGCTGACGGTCGGCAAGGTGCGGCAGACCATGACGGTCAAGGTCCGCCGCTAGGAACGGAGCCTGTGTCCCCGGCCCCCGCGTGGGGTCGGGGGCCGATCCGGCCACGGGGCACCCAGGCGTCGTCGTCGAGCGGCTACGTTCGAACCATGTACAGCGACCTGGATGATGCAGCACGCGACGTGGTCCTCGCCGAGGTGATCGACCTCGAACTCCTGCTGCTCAAGCCGACGATCCGTGGCGATGCCGAGACCGTCCGCCGGCTGCTGCGCGAGGACTTCGAGGAGGTCGGCGCCTCCGGTCGGCACTGGCACCGCGACGCGATCGTCGACTACCTCGAGCAGCATCCGGGCGACGGCGCCGAGGCCAGCCAGGTCGACGCGACCTTCCTCGCTCCGAACGTGGTCCTCGTGACCTACGCCGCGCGGAGCCTCGGACCGGACCTGGCGATCTCGCGCCGCAGCTCGGTCTGGGTGCGCGACGACGGCCACTGGGCCATCCGCTACCACCAGGGCACGCCCGTCGGCTGAGCTCGCCGCGGTCTGGGTCCCGGTCGTGGACGGCCCTCAGGTCGCCGACTGGAAGACGAGGATCGCGTAGAGGTTGAACGCGATCACCGCCCCCATGGCAACGGCCCCGGCGGACCGCACGCGAAGCCCGCTGCGGGCGACGACATAGGTCGCGACCGGGAGCAGGTCGGTGAGATAGCGCGTGCCGTACTGCCAGCCGCCGTTGGTGCGGTGCGACAGCAGCAGGACGGCGTGGAGCAGGATCGTGACGAGCAGGATCGCGTCGAGGGCATCGGCCTTGCGCCGCACCCCGCGCACGAGGATCACCGCGAGGCCGATCAGGATCATCGGGTTCGTGAGGTAGACCGCAAATCCACCCGCCTGCGGGATGACGAGCTTGCCGGCCTCGAACGACGGCGCGCTGAGGACGTTGTGGAGGTGCGTCGGCACGCTGCTCAGCAGGAACATCCCCGTTCCGGCCTGCGCGAGCTCGGGGAGGTACGTGTGGCCGAACTCGGTCGGGTTGCCGAAGCGGGCGAAGTTGTAGATCCCGTAGACCGCGAGGACGGCCACCGGTGCCGCCAGGTAACGCAGCGCGCTGAGCTTGACCTCGCCCAGGTGTCGGGACAGCATCCAGAGCAGCGCCGGGGCGTAGATGAGGTTGAACGGCCGACACCCGACCGCCAGCGCGAGGCAGGAGAGCCCGATCACCCAGCCGATCTTGTTCTTGCCGTCGACGAGCAGGAACGCGAGCGAGGTGAGGAAGAAGGCGAGGAGCTGCGCCTGGAACCACACGCCGCCGGAGGCGCCCTGGCCGGCGGAGACGAGCGACAGGATGGTGCCGCCGAGGGCGACGAAGACGAGCCAGAGCGCCGCCTGGTCGGCCGGGAGGTAGCGACGCAGCAAGGCCCAGAGCGCGAGGAGCCCGCCGACGAAGTAGACGACCCCGACCGCGCCGCTCGGCGTGTTCTCGCCGAACGGGAACGTGAGCACCCACATCACGACGCTCGGGAGCGGCGGGAAACTGACGTAGTAGTCGCCCTTGAAGATCGCGAGCTCGAGCCACTCGTAGTTCTGCGAGAGCGCGACGTGGCCGTCTCGCCAGGCCATCGCCTGCAGCGTGTAGCTGTCGTAGGGCGTGTGGGCCCAGAGGTTGGAATGTTCGACGCCCGCGACGAGCCAGAGGCCCAGCGCCACGACCAGGAAACCGGCCAGCGTCGGAGCGATCGGGGACAGTGCGCGCTTCACAACCGGCGTCACACTAGACAGCGACGACACGGTGCGTAGTGTGACCTTGATCCTCTTGAGCAGCCCTTAGAACGGCATCAGCAAGGAAAGTGGTTGTGCCGCGGCGCCCAGAACGGGCTCGACCCTCACGTCCGTCGGGGCGCAAGGGTCGAGGAAGAGCGAACTCTGAGTACCCCCAAGGAGAATCGAACTCCTGCTTCAGGCGTGAAAGGCCAGCGTGCTAACCGCTACACCATGGGGGCGGGCGGTCCCGGGATTGTACGGAGCCGTGGCCAGCGACGTTGCCTCGCCTGTCGGCGGGCACGGATCGCCCGAAGGAGCAACGGTTCGCGGCCGCCCGAAACGCCTCGCGTCCGGCGTCGATCGGCCGTCCCGCGAAAAGGCGGTTGGCGCGTGGGCGCTGCCACGGTACGGTGCGCGTCATGCGTACGGCGGTGCTGATGATCATGTGCGCGGCGGTCGTAGCACTCCCCGGGTCGGCGTCCGCCGCAGCGTGGGTGGCGCCGACGACGGTCGCTCCCGCCGGGTCCCCGGTCGGATCGAGCGAGGTCGTGCTCGACGCCGCCGGGAACGCGACCGCCGTCTGGCAGGTCTACGCGGGCGCCCAGTCGCAGGTGATGGCGTCCCACCGCGCTGCGGGATCCGGAGCCTGGGGGGTGCCCGTCCCGGTCTCCGCGGCGGGCAACACCCAGACCGATTCGACGGTCGCCGTCGCGGTCGACGCCGCCGGCAACGTCACGGCCGTGTGGGACCGCGCGTCGGGCGGCGATGCACGGATCCAGTCCTCGCTCCGTTCCGCCGCGACCGGCGCCTGGAGCGCTCCGGTGAACCTCTCGGCGCCCTCGAACGACGCGAGCACGCCACGCGTGGCGGTCGACACCTCGGGGACGGCCGTCGCGGCGTGGGACCGGTTCC
This sequence comes from Solirubrobacteraceae bacterium, assembly GCA_030655275.1. Lineage (GTDB taxonomy): Bacteria > Actinomycetota > Thermoleophilia > Solirubrobacterales > Solirubrobacteraceae > JAGIBJ01. Next base: position 5,890 of record JAURVW010000210.1, on the reverse strand, counting down.
AGCCTGGTGGGGACATCGTGGTCGAGACGTCGGCCCGGCCGACGCCGACCGGCACGTGGAGCACACCGAAGGTCATGCAGACCGGGCAGTACGGGCACTCGCCCGACCTCGCCACCGACGCCACCGGCGTCGTAGCGGTCTGGATCAGCGAGGGTCAGTCGCGCTTCGTCCAGTCGGCGTCCCGCTCGTCCGTCAGCGGCACCTGGAGCACCGCCCAAGCACTGTCGCCCTCCCTCGGCTCGAACATCCCGGACGCGTTCGCCCCGCGCGTCGCGGCGAACGGTTCGGGTCACGTCGCCGCGACGTGGCTCGCAGGGCAGGGCATCGTCCGCAGCAGCTGGCGGGGCCCGAACGGCACCTGGTCGGCGCAGCAGAGCAACTCCGCCGGGTCCAGCGGCGCGGCGAGCCCCGTCGTCGCGGTCGACCGCCAGGGCAACGCCACCGTGATGTGGTCCCGTACGGAGTCGGGGTTCGTGCGCGCGCAGTTCTCGCAGCGCGCCGTGACGGCCAGCGCTTGGACGCCGCCCGTCAGCGCACCGCCCGGTGGTACCAACGTCTACGTCTCCGATCTGGCCTACGACCCGGCGGGCGATCTCACCGTCGTCTTCACGCGCGACACCACGCCGGCCGGCCGCGGCCAGGCGCTCACCCGGCCCGCCGGCGCGACGTCGTGGAACGCACCGGTCGACCTCAACGGAGGGGCCGAGGTCGTCGCGCCGCGCCTGCGCTACGACCTCGCCGGCAATGGCGTGGCGATCTGGAATGGCGCCAACGGCAGCGACATCACGGGCGTGCAGGCTGCCGGGTTCGATGCCACACCGCCCCAGCTCGACGGCCTCGGGTCGGTGACGGTCCCCGCGAGCGGGGTGGCCGGCCAGCCGGTGGCCGTGAGCGCCTCGCCCATCGACATCTGGTCGCCCATCGCGACGACCACGTGGAGCTTCGGTGACGGCGGCGCGGCGACGACGAGGATCGCCGACCACACCTACGCTGCCGAGGGCTCCTACACCGTGACCGTGACGGCCACCGACGCGCTCGGCTTCGCGACCTCGGCCACGCGCACGATCACGATCGGGGCGGCACCGATCCCCACGCCGGTGCCTCCGGCGCCCCCCACGCCGGTCGTCCCTGGCCCGGGCTCGGTCGTCCCGAACCCGACACCTGCCCCGGGCACGACGCCCCAATCAGCACCCGACGACGAGGACGAGCCCGAGGCCGAACTCGACGGCAAGGAGATCGACGTGGACGTCGAGCTGCGTCGCAGGACCGGGGTGAAGTCATGCCCGAAGACCGCTGAGGCGACGGTCTCGCTCAAGAGCAAGGGACGCACGATCTCGGGCAAGGCCAAGCTGAAGGTGAAGACCGTCGAGGTCGACGGAAAGAAGCGCTGTGCGGCGACCGGGACGCTCAAGCTCTCGGCCACCCCGCCGTCGAAGACCAAGGTCAGGGTGAAGGTGACCGGCAAGGGCCTCACCACCCGGACGGTCACGGCCGAGCGCGACTGACTCAGCCTGCGAGCTGCTCGCGCACGGCGGTCTGCAGGCCGTCGAGCGTGAAGGGCTTGATCAGGTGGCCGTCGGCGCCCAGGCTCGTGCCGAAATCGGAGGCCGAGGCCCCGGCGGCGCCGGTCACGAGCAGCACCTTCACGGCGCTCAGCGCCTCGGTGCCGCGGACGTGTTCGAGGACGGTGCGACCGTCTCCGGGCACACCCAGATCGAGCAGGAGGAGCGTCGGCGGGGAGGCGTCCAGCGAGGCGATCGCCCCGTCTGCGTCGGTCGCCTCGCGGAACTCGTAGCCCCCCGCCGCGAGCATGGCCTTCGCGAGCATCCGGATCGACGCGTCGTCGTCGCAGAGGAGGATGGTGTGGTCGCGACTGGTCATGATTCCGGACTTGGACACAGTGGTCCGCTGAGAGAATAACGTGGCTCCATGAGGCCGTCTGGGGAGCCGGATTTCAAGACACTGTTCGAACACGCACCCGCGTGTTTCATGGTGCTCGACGCCGACCTGAAGATCATCGCGTTCAGTGATGCGTATCTGGAAGCCACGCGGATCACGCGCGCGGAGGTCGGCAAGTTCATCTTCGACGTCTTCCCCGACAACCCCGACGACGACGACGCCACGGGCGTGGGCAACCTCAGTCGCTCCCTCGAGCGCGTGAAGCGCGACCGCGTCGCCGACACGATGGCCGTGCAAAAGTACGACATCCCCGTGCCCGACGAGCCCGGTGCGTTCGAACCGCGACATTGGAGCTGCACCAACACGCCGGTGCTCGATGCGTTCGGTGTGGTCACCGCGATCATCCATCGCGCCGAAGACGTGACGGCGTTCGTGGAACATTTCGGTGATGCCGACGAGCAGGGGCTGCAGGACCAGGCCGAGATCCTGCGCCGCTCCGCCGACCTCGGCGCCGCGAACCGCCAGCTCGAAGCCGCGGGCCAGGCCAAGAACGCGTTCCTCTCCCACATGAGCCACGAGCTGCGCACGCCGCTCGCGGCCGTGCTCGGCTTCAGTGAGCTGCTCACCCTGGCCGAGCTCGAGCCCGCACACCACGAATGGTCGGTCTCGATCCTCAAGGCCGGTCGCCACCTGCTCGATCTCGTCAACGAGGTCCTCGACATCTCCCGGTTGGAGTCGGGCGACCTCGGGATCTCGTTGGAACCGATCGCCCTGGATCCGATCGTCGCCGACGCCTACGACCTCGTCGGTCCGCTCGCGGCGTCGCGCGGCATCACGCTCCACACGCCGCAGGTGTCGGTCGGCAGCGGCTACATCATGGCCGACGTCCAGCGCCTCAAGCAGGTGCTCGTGAACCTGCTCTCCAACGCCGTGAAGTACAACCGCGACGGCGGCGACGTGCACGTCACCGTCGAGCCGCTGTACCCCGACCGCGTCGGCATCGAGGTGACCGACACCGGCCCCGGGATCTCGGCCGACAAGATCCAGCGACTCTTCCGCCCGTTCGAGCGCCTCGACGCCGCGAGCACCGGCGTGGAAGGCGTCGGGCTGGGGCTCGCCCTCTCACGCACGCTCATGGAGAACATGGGCGGGGAACTCGCCGCCCGCAGCGTCGTCGGCGAGGGCACCACGTTCACGGTGATGCTGCAGCGGGGTGAGCCCGTCGCCGTCCAGGACGGCGACGCGGACGACCGCGAGGTGCTGGTGCCGGTCGAGTACGACCGCCCGCGCAGCATGCTCTACATCGAGGACACCGTCGCCAACGTGCGCCTCATCGAGGACATCCTCGTCTCGCGCCCGAGCGTGAAGCTGCTGCCGGCGATGCTCGGCTCCCTGGGCATCGACCTCGCGCGCGAGAACCAACCGGACCTGATCCTGCTCGACCTCCACCTCCCGGACCACGATGGCGACTACGTCCTGGAGCAGCTCAAGGCCGACGACCGCACGCGCGACATCCCCGTGGTCATGCTCAGCGCCGACGCGACCGGCCAGGTCGCCGAGCCCCTGATCGCCGCCGGGGCCGCCAAGTTCCTCACGAAGCCGATCGGCGTGCGCGAGCTGCTCGCGGTGGTCGACGAGCAGATCGGCGGCGGCCCCGCGACCGACGCCGCCCGGAGCGCGTCCGGCTGACACGGGCTTTGCAGCCTTCGCAACCTGGGCGGACCTCTCCGCAAAAGCCTGGCATCCTTTGACGAGGGCGAGGTCGCCTGAGACGATGGGCGACCCGCGCCGGCGCTCTCACGCCGACACCTCGCATGTCTTCCGCGCCGACGCCTCGCGTCGTCGCCCTCCTCCATCCACGATTCAACGGCTGCCTGCATGACCGACGAGACCGACCGCCCGAGCGACGCGCACCAGATCAAGGACGCTGACGGCAACGTCACCCGCGATCGCCCGTGGATCATCCGCACGTACGCCGGCCACTCGACGGCGAAGGCCTCCAACGAGCTGTACCGCTCCAACCTCGAGCGCGGCCAGACCGGCCTCTCGATCGCGTTCGACCTCGCGACGCAGTGCGGCTACGACTCCGACGACCCGATCGCGCGTCCGGAGGTCGGCAAGGTCGGCGTGCCGATCAACTCGCTCGACGACTTCGCGATCCTCTTCGACCAGATCCCGCTGGAGAAGATGAACACGTCGATGACGATCAACGGCACGGCCATGTGGGTCATGTCGATGTACGTCGCCCTCGCGCGCGAGCGCGGCGTGGATCCCAAACTGCTCCAGGGCACCACCCAGAACGACCTGATCAAGGAGTACCTGGCTCGCGGCACCTACATCTTCCCGCCGGCCGAGAGCCTGCGGATCATCGCCGAGATGTACGAGTTCTGCATCGACGAGATGCCGAAGTTCAACGCGTCGAACATCTGCAGCTACCACCTGCAGGAGGCCGCGGCCACGCCGACGCAGGAGCTCGCCTTCGCGCTCGCCAACGCGATCTCGCTGCTCGACCTGCTCAAGGAGCGCGGCAACATCAAGGAGGCCGACTTCGAGCGCACCGTCGGCCGCATCTCGTTCTTCGTGAACGCCGGCATCCGCTTCATCGAGGAGATGTGCAAGATGCGCGCCTTCTCGGAGATGTGGGAGGACATCACCGCCAACCGCTACGAGGTGAAGGAGCCCAAGTTCCGCCGCTTCCGCTACGGCGTGCAGGTGAACTCGCTCGGCCTCACCGAGGCACAGCCGGAGAACAACGCCTGGCGCATCCTGATCGAGACGCTCGGCGTCACCCTCTCGCGCGATGCCCGCGCCCGCGCCGTGCAGCTGCCGGCCTGGAACGAGGCCCTCTCGCTCCCGCGCCCGTGGGACCAGCAGTGGTCGCTGCGCCTCCAGCAGATCCTCGCCTACGAGACCGATCTGCTCGAGTACCCGGATCTCTTCAACGGCTCGCCGGTGATCGAGGCCAAGGTCGAGGAGATGAAGGCCTCCGCGTGGACCGAAATCAACGCGATCATGGAGATGGGCGGCGTCGCTCCGGCGATCGAGTCCGGCTACATGAAGTCGGCCCTCGTGCGGTCGATGGGCGAGCGCATGAGCGCGATCAACAACGGCGACCAGATCGTCGTCGGCCTCAACAAGTGGACCGAAGGCCTGCCGACGCCGCTGCTCGGCGGCGAGGACGGCGGCATCTTCAAGGTCGACGACGCCGCTGCGCAGGCCACGTTCGACAACCTCGAGATCACCCGCCAGAACCGCGACGACGAGCGCGTCGCCAAGGCCCTCGCGGCGCTGAAGGCCGCGGCCGAGAGCGGCGAGTCGATGATGGAGCCGTCGATCGAGTGCGCCCACGCACGCGTGACGACCGGTGAGTGGGCCAACGCCCTGCGCGAGGTGTTCGGCGAGTACCGCCCGGCCACCGGCGTCGACGGCCAGAAGCTCGGCCTCTCGATCGATCGCGTCGAGGTGCTGCGCGAGCGCATCGCCCGCCTGGCCGAGAAGCTCGGTCGCCGCCCGCGCATCGTGGTCGGCAAGCCCGGCCTCGACGGCCACTCGAACGGGGCCGAGGTGATCGCCGTCTCGGCGCGCCACGTCGGCTTCGACGTCGTCTACTCCGGCATCCGCCTGAGCCCGGCCGAGATCGTCCGCTCCGCGGTCGAGGAGGATGCCGACGTGATCGGCGCCTCCGTGCTCTCCGGCTCGCACGTCGCCCTGGCCCGCCAGATCTTCGAGGAGCTCGACAAGTACGACGCCCGCGACCGCATCCACGTCGTGTTCGGCGGCATCATCCCGCCGGACGACTTCGCGATCCTCAAGGAGATCGGCGTGAAGAAGGTCTTCACCCCGTCCGACTTCGAGCTCATCGACATCATGGACTCCGTCGTCGACGTGATCGAGACCGAGGCCGGCGCAGAGACCGAGGCCACGGCCGCGGCGCATGGCGGCTGAGCCCGCCACCGAGGATCACCGCGGCGCCGACGTGAGCGCCGCGGCA
>JAURVW010000205.1 GCA_030655275.1 Solirubrobacteraceae bacterium | reverse complement strand
GGCCGCGGCGGCCCCGACCACCGCGAACGCAAGGGCCGCCGCCACCCCGCCCGCGAGCCATCGCCAGAGGCCAACGCCACGAGCGGACGAGTTCATCGTGGTTGCCGGCAACATCGCCACACCGTCGCAGGCTGCGCGGCACGGTGCGCCTGAGCCTTGTTCGACGACGACGACATGTCGCGGCCCGGCGAGGGGCAGCAAAGGCACCGCCGCGATTGACGGACCCGCATGCCGTTAGTGCGTAGCGGTGCCGGGTGCTTCGCTGCCGGCCAGCAGGATCGCTGCGATCAACCCGGGGTTGTCGGTCATCGGTACGTGCCCGACCCCCGGAACCACGATGAGGTTTGCATGGGGGAAGTACTGGTGGACGCGACGTGACTGGTAGATCGGGAGGCACACGTCGCGTTTGCCCCAAGCGCAGGTGACCGGGACCGCCGGCTCGCTGATGGGCGGGAGGTCGTCTGCGTTCGGCGGAAAATCCAAGCCATGCCCACTGATGAGCGGGCTGTCGAGCAGGGACTGCATGTCGACGATCGCCGTCTCGTAGGAAACGCGGCTCGGGTGAGCGAAGAACGGCGCGAGGCCGAGGTTTCTGATCGGGGGGATTCTCATGAGACGGGGCGTGTGCTGGCGCCCAAGCCGAGCGAACGCCCGCACCAGTCTGAAGGTCGCCATCGCCCGGATCCGGTCGGCGTCGTTGACCCAGAACCCAGCTGGCGACAGAGCCGTCGCCGACGCCACCCCTCCTTGTGCGGCAAGTGCCAGGGCAAGCCAGCCACCGAGGGAATTGCCGGCCACGTGCACCGGATTCCCGGTCTCCGAGAGCTGGTCCACGAGCTCGTCCAGGGGATCGAGGAATTGCCGGATGATCGACGGGCCCGACATGTCCAGCGGCGAGGCGCTGCCGTGCCCAGGCAGGTCCACCGTGACCACGCGACGATGGGGAACGAGCAGCGGCAGCACCGCATCCCAGGCCTTGCGTCGGTGTAGCACTCCGTGCATCAGCAGCAGCGTCGGCCCTTCACCGGCGACGTCGTGTTCCATCTTCTCCATCGGGTCCATCCAATTCTCGGGTTCCGGCGCGCGCTGGGTTTGCCGCCAGGTGAGCTCTCGACGTCTACGGACGACGCGTCTCGTGACCTGGAGGGGTGCCGGCGGTCGTGCCGCTGGCGTTCTGGTCGGCGCTGCACTCACCCAACGGCTGTAGTGCCGCGAGCCACCTGTCGACGGCGAGGTCGGCGAGCGCGTCGGCGCTCAGCTGCGGGTGGTTGGAGTGCCAGCGCGCGAGGCCGACCGCGGAGCTGCGGACCATTTCAGCGAGCGCCTCGAGATGAACGGCCGGGGTTTCGGCGGGCATCTGGTCCTGGAGGGCGCGCTGAAGGGCGTTGCGTGCGGCGTCACGCATCTGGAGGTGGCGCTGGGCGTTGGCGGGATCGCCGGTGGCATCGTCGAACAGGAACGCGGCGACGAACGGGTGCTCATGGACGTAGCCGAACCAAGCTCGGGCCGCCGCGCTGGCGGAGCTTCGACGGTCCTCGACCTGCGTCGGTGGATTGCTGATGATCGCCAGGAGGCCATCGCGATGGCGGTCCAGCAGCGAGAGGAACAGCGCGCTCTTGGTCGGGAAGTGGCGCTGCAGCAACTGGCGGGTCACGCCAGCGGCGCGCGCGATGTCGTCGAGGCGGGTGGCGGTGTAGCCGTGCTCGAGGAGCTGTTGCTCGGCCGCGTCCTGCAGGGACCGTCTTCGCGCGTCGGCGGGGAGTCGCGTGGTCGACAAGAGGGAGAGCTTCGCAGATAAGTTGCACCAGCGCCAACATGGGCCTATGTTGCACCGATGCCAACTTCTGTGGTCCCGACCCTTCGCGGCGTCGCCGCGCTCGCCCTCGCAGTGTGTGCCGGCGGCGGCGCGGCCACCGCCGCTGAAGGCGCGGGGCAAGCGGCTTGCAACGGGCGGGCGCAGGTCCAGCAGGGCACGCTGGAGGGCAGCGTTGCCGACGGCGTGTGCCGATTCCGCGCCGTGCCCTACGCCGCTCCGCCGGTCGAAGGGCTCCGGTTCCGCCCGCCCAGCGCGCCAGAGACGTGGTCTGGGGTCCGTGATGCGGCGACGGCGACGAACGTCGTCTGCCCGCGAACGGCAGCGAACGTGACGGAGTCCTACGCCGGAGAGCAGCCGGGAAGCGACCGCGAGGACTGCCTGTACCTCAACGTCACCACGCCGTCAGCCGCTGCGGCCGCGCCGCGGCCGGTGATCGTGTTCTTCCACGGTGGTGCGTTCCGCTCGGGTTCGGGCTTCCAAGAGGACTTCGACGGCGCGCGACTGGCACTGGCGGGCGACGTCGTCGTCGTTACCGTCAACTCGCGGCTCGGCGCGCTGGGCTACCTCGAGCTCGGCGACAGGGTGCCCGAGCTGGCCGGCTCGGGCAACAACGGGCTGCGCGACCAGATCGCCGCCCTGCGGTGGGTGCGGACCAACGCCGCGGCATTCGGCGGTGATCCCGACAACATCACGGCGGCCGGCCAGTCCGCCGGCGCGATCTCGATCGCCGCGATGCTCGCCGGCAACCCCCAGCCGCTGATGCGGCGCGCAATCCTCCAGAGCGGCAACGGCTACCTGGTCCGCTCCGCAGCGCAAGCCCGCGGGACAGCCGCGGAGTTCCTCTCGGGCACCGATCCCGCAGCGCTGGCCACCATGCCGGTCGCCCAGCTCATGGCGCTGCAGGGCAAGCTCGAGGGCGCCCACCCGGTCAGTGGCAGCTTCCTGTTCGGCCCGAACGTCGACGGTGACCTGGTCCCCGGCCCCGTCAACGCACGTCTGCGAGAGGGCAGCGCAGCCGGCATCGACCTGCTGCTGGGCACCACCGCCAACGAAGCGACGTTCTTCGCGCTCCCGCGACCCGTCCTGACGCTCGTGCCGGCGCTCGCCAACCCGTTCTTCCCCAAGCCGCTCGGCAGCTCGCTGCTGCAGGTCACCGCCGCCTACTCCGGCGGCCTGAGTACCCTCGCCGGGCCTCTGGCGCCGCTACGCCAACGCCCGCTGATGCGGATGCTCACCGACCAGCTGTTCCGCGTGCCCGCGACCCGGATGGCGGACGCCCAGCAAGGTCATGGCCGCACCTACATGTCGCGCTTCGACTGGCGCGCCCCCGACACGACCGACCCAAGCCGCGCCGTCGGCAGCACCCACGTCATGGATCTCGCGTTCTGGTTCGGAGGCCTGCGGACCTCGTGGGTCCCAGGCGCAGCGCCCCGCGGCGCCGCCGACCTCGCCGCCCGCCGCCAGCTCTCCGACCAGATGATCGGGGCCTGGACGAGCTTCGCCCGCACCGGCCGCCCTGCACCCCCCGCGGGACTTTCGTGGCCTGCCTACGAAACGACGGACCGCGAGACCCTGATCTGGAACACGAAGTCGACCCTCGCCAGCCGACCCGACGAGACGCAGCGGCGCAGCTGGGGCACCTTCGCCTTCGACAACCTCACCTACAACCTGCCCGTCGGGTAGCGCGCCGCAGCCCCATCCGCCTACCGGCTCCCAGCGGCTCGGACTTCGGCTCGGCGCTCCTCTGGGTCTTGGCGGACGGAAGTCGGAAAGTCGGGGTCGGTGGCGACGATGGCGGCGACAGGCGAACGCCTGAGCGTGGCCGAGCGAGTGACGTCGACGTTACGTTCCGCCGACCAGGACCCGCTCGTCGTCTTCGGTGCGGGGTTGGGGGCCGAGGTGTTGTTGGGGCAACGGCTCGCCAATCGGAGGGGGCAGCGTCTGTAGATGGGCAATGCCGGCAACCCGGAACTGCCCGAACGCCTGCTCACGCAGGAACGCGGGATCGGCCAGGCTCTGAGCGACCAGCCCTTGCACCGCTGCAACAACGAAGGCGGCGGCCGCTCCGAGCTCGAGATCGCTACGCACCACGCCGCGCAGCTGCAGATATCCCAGCGAGCGGGCCGTGCCCTGGCGCCAGCTCAAGCACAACGCCGCAATCGAATTCCCGGCAACGCCGCCGCGAAGGCCTTCGAGGAAGAGCATCGCAGTCAGTCGCTGCCGAACAGGGTCCTCCAGCCACGAACGATGCAGGTCGTCGAACAAGCCCGCCAGATCCGACGGCATCGCGTTGTCGTCCTGGCAACGCGTCACCGCGTCGGTCAGGACCGCCTCGACCAGCGCCACTTTGGTACCGAAGTGGAAGTTCACCGCGCCACGGCTCATCCCCGCCCTCAGTCCGATCGCCTCCACCGAGGTCTCGGACGAGCCGTGTTCGGAAATGAGATCGCTGGCCGCCGCGGTCAAACGGGCGCGGGCCGAGCTGCTGCGTTGGGCCTGAGTTGCCATCCACCCAGCATGCTCCGATCAGCCCTGACCGTGCGCCCACTCCACGGTAGCGCGCAATCGCCCGAGATCTCGTGCAACTCACGGCATCACCCGTCCAGGCGGCGCACTGCGCTGATCGCTTCGATCAGACCGTGCGCAGCGGTGATTCTCCCGTAGGTAGCCTTTCTCGGGTGCTGCCGATCGTGTGCTCGTGACCGACCTCCTCGGCGCGGGTCTCGACCTGGGTACCGACACGCTCATCTTGCTCT
>JAURVW010000195.1 GCA_030655275.1 Solirubrobacteraceae bacterium | reverse complement strand
TCGATGCTCTGGATGCCGCGGGCGTCGGCGCAGAGGTCCGTGCGCGCGCACTGCAGCTCGAAGGCGGAGAGGTGCGCAGCCGACGACGGACCCTCGCGACCCTGACCGTCGCGCCGGAGCGTCCGGTCCTGATCCTTCCGCAGCCGGCGACGCACTCACTTCTGCAGGAGCGTCTGCACGTGCTGTCGGAGGAGACCCTGCGCCCGAGGCACACCGTGCGGGCTCTCCGCGATGAGGGCGATGCCGTGCGAGTGACCGTCGACACCCCTGCGGGCCCGCGCGACCTCACGACAGGCGTGGTCGTGGTGGCCGACGGCGTGCGCAGTCCGCTCCGAGGGGACAACGGCTTCGGGTGGCGTCGTCGGGGCGGGAGTGCCACCTACGCGATGGTCGATGTCGCGGATCCCACGCCGGACCGTCGTGCAATCCTGCACTGCGAGGCCGCCGGGCGCGTGGAGTCCTTCCCGTTGCCGGGCGCACGGCGCCGATGGGTTGCTCGGCAGGGACCGGAGGGCGCGCTGCACGACTCGGTCGCCTTCTAGGACGCGATCGAATCACGCACCGGCATCCGTCCGGAGCTCGCCGCCGACCAGACGTCCGCTGTCTTCGTCGCGGCTCAGCACACCGCGGCGCGTCTGGTCCGCGGACGAGTGGTGCTCCTGGGCGATGCCGCGCATGAGATCAGTCCGATCGGCGGCCAGGGGATGAATCTCGGGTGGGCGGACGCCGTTCACCTGGATGCCGCGCTACGCCGGTCCCTTCCACGAGCAGCCCCGGAACTCGCCGCGTATGAGCGGCACGTTCAGCGCTCGGCGTGGACCGCTCAGCGTCGTTCCGCCTTCTACATGACCATGGGTGCGCCCGCGCCCGGCATCGCGGTGCGCGGCAGGGAGCCACTCATCCGAGTGCTGGGGTCTCCTGTGTTGCGCGGGTGGACAGCGGGGCTGATCACGATGCGCGGTCTCTGACGCACGAAGACCCCGGTCCTCCGAGAGGGCCGGGGTCTTCGGATGCAGAGT
>JAURVW010000194.1 GCA_030655275.1 Solirubrobacteraceae bacterium | reverse complement strand
CGCCGCGGGATCAGCCATCGAGGGCGTACCCGGAGCCGCGCACGGTGCGCAGGAGCCGCTGCTCGCCGCCGGACTCGAGCTTGCGGCGCAGGTTGGAGACGAACACCTCGACGGTGTTGGTGGGCTCCGTCGGGTCGTGGTGCCAGACGTGCTCGAGCAGCTCCTCACGAGGGACGGGGGCGCCGCCGCGGTGGCCGAGATAGACGAGCAGCTCGAACTCCAGTGGCGTGGTGGCGATCACGCGATTGCCGCGGCGCACCGTGCGGCGACCCTGGTCGATCACGAGGTCGGCGATCTCGATCGTCGGCTCCGACCCGCGGGGCGGGGCGCTACGACGCAGCAGGGCGCGCAGCCGGGCGAGGAGTTCGGAGCGGTCGAAGGGCTTGACGAGGTAGTCGTCGGCCCCGGCGTCGAGCCCCGCGACCCGCGAGGTCACCTCGTCGCGCGCGGTGACCACGAGCACCGGGATGGCGTTCGTGGCCCGCAGCTCGCGGGCGACCTCGAGGCCGTCGCCGTCGGGCAGGCCGAGATCGAGCAGGACGGCATCCCAGTGTTCGGCGGCCACGAGCTCGAGCGCTCCCGCCACGGTGCCGGTGCAGGCGGTCTCGTACCCCTCGCGGCCGAGCGTACGCGCGAGCGCGCCGGCGATCTCTTCGTCGTCCTCGACGATGAGGACTCGTTGGGCAGCCATCCCCGCATTCTGACGTAGTCACGCAAAATCCCGCGGCATCCAGGGAATCCTGGCTCGCTGCACCCGGCTGGAGGAGGGTTCCGGCTGGGGCCTCGCAGCGCGGTCTCGTCCCCGCCGGGGACATTCCTGCTCGGACACGCGTCCGCTGGGAAGGAACATGCAAACCGGCGACGAACCACTGTCCCGGTGCCGAAGCCCCCACCCAGCGCACAACCTCGCCGCCGCGCCACGCCGCGGCCGAAGACGCCTCCGCCGCCCACGCCGCTGCTCGACCAGCGCCAGCTCGATCTCATCGGGCTCGCGTTGATCGCCTTCGGCGTGCTCGTCGCGGTGCCGTTGTACCGGTCCGGGACCGGCGGCGTGATCGGCGAAGCCATCGCCGACGGCGCCCGGCTCCTGTTCGGCGCGGCCGCGCCGGGCGTGCCGGTGATGCTCATCGCCGGTGGACTCGTCGCCGTTTCGCCCGTGAACGTGGGGCAGACCGTCCGGATCGGCATCGGCGGATTCCTCGGTCTCAGCGCCATCACCCTCTTTGCCCGCGCTGCCCAGGGCGGCAAGACCTCGAGCTGGAACGGCACCCACCTCAGCGACGCCGGTGGCGCGCTCGGCGAGTCGCTCTGGACCGTCTGCAATGCCGGATTCGGCTCCTTCGGCCCGTGGGTCGTCGCCGTCCTCTTCGTGCTCGGAGCTGCGCTCCTGCTGACCGGCGCCGAGCTGGCATCGGTGCTGCGCGGCACCGGTCGTGGCCTCTCCCGCGCGATCGCCGTCCCGGCCGAGCGTCGGGCGAACCGTCGCGCGGCCCGCGCCCTGCAGCTCGCCGACGAGAGCCCGTCCGTCGTTCGGGCCGCACGAGGCCAGGAATGGGAGCGTGAGCTCGATGAGCGCGAGCGGTCCCTCGCGGCCCAGGAGCAGTCGCTCAGTCGCTCCGGTGGCGGTCGCGCGCGCCAAGAGGAGCTGTCGTACGCCGACGCCTCGGCCGCGGGCAGCGCCCCGGCCTCCCGCGCCGGTCGTGGACGCGGTCGTCGCGTCGAGCCTCAGCTTCCCGTCGAGCCGGCCGGCGACGCCCCGCGCACCTGGACCAAGCGTGGGGAGGATCCACGCACCTGGAGCTCCGCCGACGCGGGCACCTCCACGGCCTCCGACTTCATGCCGCCCGAGATGCCGGGCGTCGCCCCGACCATCCGCCGCGGCGACGGCCGTGCCCGCTCCGCCCAGTGGTTCGACGGCGCCGAGCGCTTTCCCGACATGTACGGCCACGACGCGCCGATCTGGATCGGTCCGATGGACGAGCAGGAGGGCTCCGCGCCCGCCCCGCAGCGCCCCGTCGAGCCGTACCCCGATCCGCTCGAGGATTTCGAGGCCGAGCTCAGTTCCGCCCGCGAGGAGGACGGCACCGCCGAGGAGGAGCCCGACTTCGATCCCGCGCTCGAGATCGAGCTGCCGATCGACCGCGACGGCAAGTTCGCCGAGGACCAGCCGATCGAGGAAGCGCCTTACGAGGAGCCCACGGGTCCCGATCTCTCGGTGCTCGACGACATCTACGCCGAGGACGACGATCCCGACGCCGACCTGCGCATCGACGATGCCGCCGGTGCCGGCTCGCCCGAGTCCGGCCCCTCGGGTGTCGGTCCGCAGCAGCTCACGCCGATGGGTCGCTACCGCGCCGAGGTGACCGAGGCCCCGGACTTTCCCTGGAAGATCCCGCCGCGTCGTCTCCTCACGCGCTCGGCAAAGGAGGCGCCCGGCCCGTCGCGCCTGGATCAGGCCCAGACCTCCGAGCTGCTGCTCGAAGCCCTTGGACACTTCGGCGTGAAAGCCGAGCTCGTCGGCTGCGTCGCGGGCCCGCACATCACCCGCTACGAGCTGCGCCTCGCGCCCGGCGTGAAGATGAGCAAGGTCGGCAACCTCAAGGACGACCTCGCCTACGCGCTCGCCGCGACCGACATCCGCATCCTCGCCCCGATCCCCGGCAAGACCGCCGTCGGCGTCGAGGTCCCGAACCGCAACCGTTCGCTCGTGCGCCTCGGCGACGTGTTCGGCGACGCACCGCCGAAGGCCTCACCGCTGAACGTTTGGCTCGGCAAGGACGTCGAGGGCGAGTCGATCTTCTGCGACCTCGCGAAGATGCCGCACCTCCTGGTCGCCGGCACCACGGGCGCCGGCAAGTCGGCCTGCATCAACGGCATGCTCAGCTCGATCCTGCTCTCGGCCAGCCCGCACGACGTGCGCATGGTGCTCGTCGATCCCAAACAGGTCGAGCTCACGCCCTACGAGTCGATCCCGCACCTGCTCACGCCGGTGATCACGAGCCCGAAGCAGGCCGCCACCGCCCTGCAGAACCTCGTCCGCGAGATGGAGGCCCGGTATTCGACGATGGCCCTGTCGCGCACCCGCGGGATCGTCGAGCTCAACCGCGTGCGCCGCGAGCGTGGGGAGCAGGAGTTCCCCTACATCCTCTGCGTCATCGACGAGCTCGCCGACCTCATGCTGGTCGCGCCGGGCGAGGTCGAGGACTCGATCATCCGCAGCGCC
>JAURVW010000192.1 GCA_030655275.1 Solirubrobacteraceae bacterium | reverse complement strand
CGCCGCGGGTCCACTCGCCGATGACGGCACCGCGTAGTACTCGCCCGCCTCGAACGTCTCGGTGCCGCGGACCCCTTGATCATCGCGGAAGGCGACGGTGATCGAGAGACCACTGCTGCCCCCCGCCGGCTCGAGCACCGTCTCGACGGTGTAGGACCGACGCGGCAGGAGCTTCTCGGCCAAGGCGATCAAGGTGACCAGCGTCTTCGCGTAGCCGGAGACGTCGTTGAGTCCGCCCAGGGTCGTGGCGACCGTCGATCGGGCTCCGAGCGTGTACAGGTCCTTTCCCAGCGGTCGCCGCGCGCCGACTCGCCCTCGGAGCCGAACGGCCACCATGGACGACCACGGCTTGTCGTCTCCGAGCGCTTCGGCGTCGGGGTCGGCCACATCGAGCCGGGGATAGCGAACGGTGCGGATCACGTAGGCCCGACGAATCCCAGGAATGCGAGCCAAGAGGGCGAGCAGCAGATACGCCAGCAGCGCTCCACCCACCAGGAGTTCGACGGCCAGCGTGAGCAGCGGCCGGTAGCTCGAGGCAACCGTCTCGACTTCCTGCTGGACATCGGGCCTGAGGGAGTCGATGCCCTTGCTCCAGCAGTCGTTTGCCGGGTCCTTCGCGGCGGCGACGAGGAATTCGGCCAGCGCCTTTTCGCCCTTGTCGGCCTTGTTCAGGGCGCTCCCCCGGGCGCATGCGGCTGAAGCCGCCGCCGGATTCGTGGTCGGCTTCTTGGCGTCGCGCTTGGCGGTAACGCTCTTCAGCGCTTCTTGCGCGCAACGATTGCCGGGACTCCGTTTGAGCACCGAGACGAAGAGCTTCGTGGCTTCGACGGGTTCGCCAGCGGCAACGAGCGCCTTACCCGACTGACAGGTGCGATCGACGCTGGCGGCCAGAGAGCCCGATGGCACGGCGAACAGGCCCGCACAGAGCGCGAAGAAAACAATGAGGAATTGGCGCACTGGCGTCACTGAGGGTGCGACTGTACACGCGCCAAACCATGCGACCAAACAACGGTTTCCGGCCCAGAATAGCGCCGTTTACCGGTGTCTCTTGCGGTCCGGTCAAGCTGTCTTCCGGTGCGACCCTCCGCGTATCGCAAGACGCCCCGATACGAATTCGATTCGACTCCTGAGGCCCGGCCGCCCAATGGCAGCGGGCAGGGGCTGACGGGTCGCGGCCCTCAGGCCGAATCAGCTCCCCAAGACCACCTTCAGGATCTTCTCGTTCGAGTTGTTGGCGATCGAGTCCTTATCGCCGGTGTTCGTCGTCGACATGTAGACGCCGCCGTCGCGCGACGGCTCCACCGTGCGCAGGCGACCATAGGTACCGACGAACAGCTGCTGCTGAGCCGTGAGGCTGGTGCCGCTGATCACGAAGCGGTACATGCGGGAGCCCCGCTGGCAGGCGGCGTAGAGCACGTCGCGCACGATCGCGATGCCGGAGCACGAACCCTCAGCGACGCCGTAGGTCCACTTCGGGGCTTTGAAGCCGGCCTTGCCGCAGTCGCCGATCGTGCCTTCGCACGTGGGCCAGCCGTAGTTGCCGCCCTTCTCGATGAGGTTCGTCTCGTCCATGAAGAAGTTGCCGAACTCCTGCTCCCAGAGTTGCCCCTTCGAGTCGAAGGCGAGGCCCTGCGGGTTGCGGTGGCCGAGGCTCCACACGAGGTTGCCGTACGGGTTGTCGGAGGGCACCGAGCCGTCGGGGTTGATGCGCAGGATCTTGCCGTTGAGGTTGTTGACGTCCTGGGCGTAGTCGCCGTTCTGAGCGTCGCCCGTCGCGATGTAGAGCTTGCCGTCCGGGCCGTACCGAAGGCGTCCGCCGTTGTGGTATTTGTTGCGGCCAATCCCGGCGAGCAGCACCTGCTCGCTCGAGGGGTCGAGCTGGCCGGCCGCCGTGTACTTCATGCGCACGACGCGGTTGTCGGTCGGGCTCGTGTGCTGGATGTAGATCCACGGGTCGGCGGCGGGGAAGTCAGGGCCCACCGCGAGGCCAAGCAGGCCGCCTTCGCCATCGGTGCTGACCGTGTTGGGGACCGTGCCGACCGTCGTCTTCGTCCCCGTCGACGGGTCGAGACGAATCAGGTCGTGGGCGTCGCGGCGCGCGTAGATGATCGAGTTGTCGGGGAGGGTGACCATCCCCCACGGGATGTCGGTGTCGATGCCGACCTCATTAACCGAGCAGACCGACGTGGTGCAGCCGGCGCCCGAGGTCAGCGTGATTGCGTCGCTGCGAGCCGAGACGTTGGCCTGCGCATCGCGGGCGACGAGTGAATAGCTGTAGGGGGTGGTCGCGGCCAGGCCGCTGTCGGTGTAGGTCACGTCGGAGGTCGAGCCGACCTTCGTGTCACCGCGGTACACGTCGTAGGCGCTGACGGCGATGTTGTCCGTTGCGGCCTTCCACTTGAGCGTGACCGACGTGCCGGAGACGGTGCCGGTGAGGCCCGTCGGGACGGTCGGCTTCTCCGTGTCGATCGTGCACTGCGGCAGCTTCACCGACTGGGTCGGCGACGCCTGCGACACGTTGCCAGCGGCGTCGCGGGCGTTGACGTAGAAGCCCCAGAGCGCACCGGGGACGACGTCGACCTGCGTGGTGAGCAGCGTCCCGCCGACCGACTTCATGAGCTGGCCGTCGTGATAGATGTCGTACTGCGTGACCGCGATGTCATCGCTCGATGCCGTCCAGCCGATCGTGGCGGTCTTGCAAGTGATGTCGGTGACGGTCGGCTTGTCGACTGGCGCGGTCGGCGGGGTCTTGTCGACGACTGAGCCCGCAGGCTCGGACCAGCGTTGGTTGCCGGCGCCAGTGCAGCTCCACTGCTGGATCCAGCCGTACTTGATGAACGGGATCTCGGCGACGTCGAGGCAGCGCCCCGAAGCCGTGTTCACGAGCTCCTTCTTCTCGGAGTACGTCCACTTCTGCGAGGCGCGACCGGTGCAGCTCGTCGAGTCGATCGCCGTGCCGTTGGCGGTCTTATTGAACCGCGGGGTGAGGCAGCGCGTGCCGCTGCCGTTG
>JAURVW010000183.1 GCA_030655275.1 Solirubrobacteraceae bacterium | reverse complement strand
AGACCCCGGTGACGGTGCTGTTGACCGACGGCCGCGCCAACATTGCCAGCGATGGCTCGCCGGGTCGCCAGCGTGCCAGTGAGGACGCGACGCGTGCGGCGCGCCAGTGGCGAGCCGGCGGCATGACGGCGCTGTGGCTGGACACCTCGCCGCAGCCCCAGGCGTCGGCGCGCGAGCTCGCGGCCTTGATGGGCGCCACGTACCTGCCGCTTCCGCATGCCGACGCAGCGGCCCTGTCGCGCACGGTCCGGGCCGCCACCGAGGCCGGCGCCGCGGCGCAGCGGAGCGCGCGACCGTGAACCTGCCGCTCGACTGGGACCGCGACGGGCACGACTGGCCGCACCGCGCCGCGAGTGCGTTCGTGCAGGCGGGCGGAATCCGCTGGCATGTGCAGCAGATGGGGGAAGGGCCGGTGCTGCTGATGATCCACGGCACCGGCGCGTCGACCCATTCGTGGCGCAGCCTGATGCCGCTGCTGGCACCGCACTTCCGCTGTGTCGCGTTCGATCTGCCCGGCCATGCGTTCACCGGCATGCCGCCCGCAATGCAGCTGTCGCTGCCGGGCATGGCGCGCGCCGTTGCAGCGCTCATCGCGCGGCTGGAGATCGCGCCGCAATGGGTGCTCGGGCACTCGGCCGGCGCGGCGATCGGTGCCTGGCTGTGCCTGCACGAGCGGCTCGCGCCCGCGGCGCTGAT
This sequence comes from Solirubrobacteraceae bacterium, assembly GCA_030655275.1. Lineage (GTDB taxonomy): Bacteria > Actinomycetota > Thermoleophilia > Solirubrobacterales > Solirubrobacteraceae > JAGIBJ01. The sequence continues at coordinate 495 of JAURVW010000183.1, read as the reverse complement.
CGCCGTCAACGGCGCCTTCATGCCGCTGCCAGGGCTGGCAGGGTTGGTGTTTCCGCCGGTGGCCCGCGTCATGGCGGCCACGCCCTGGGCCGCGCGCGTGTTCGCCTGGCGCGCCGCCGATCAGGAGACGGTGCGACGCCTGATCGCGGACACTGGCTCGGTGCTCGATGCGCGCGGCATCGCACTCTATGCGCGGCTGGTGCGCAACCCGGTGCACGCCGACGCCGCGCTCGGGATGATGGCCCGCTGGAACCTGGTGCCGCTGCTGCGCGCGCTGCCGCGCCTGGTGCCGGCGCTGCACCTGCTGGCCGGCGAGCGTGACCGTGCCGTGGCTCCCGCGCAATCGCAGGAGATCGCGCGGCGAGTGCCGGGCGCGCGCTGCACCCTGATCGCCGATGCCGGGCACCTGGCCCACGAAGAAGTTCCGTCGGCCTGTGCCGCGGCCGTGCTCGCGGTCAGAGCTGGTCGGTCGGCACGAACCACGAGAACAGCAGC
>JAURVW010000182.1 GCA_030655275.1 Solirubrobacteraceae bacterium | reverse complement strand
CGCCGCGGTCGTCTCGGTGCTGCTCGGCCGGGCCGTGGGCTGGCGGGCACTGCTCGCGCCCCTCGTGCCGATCGTCGTGTGGGCGGTCACCTTCGCCGTCCTGATCGCGTTCGGGACCGAGCCGGAGTCCGACGAGCGCGGGCTCTCGACGCTCTTCGCCTTCCTCGCGATCGCGTCCCTGGCGATCGCCGGCGAGCTCTGCGTGCTCGCCGGATGCCTGTGGCGGGTCGCCTCGCCGCCGCGACCAACCGCAGGCGAGGGCGTCGGCGGCTGATCGGTTGAGGGCCTCTGGATCTTGCGCTACCGTGGATCCCATGTTGCCGCATTACTTCGTCTAGTCCCGCAGCCGGCAGCGCGTGACGCGCGCCGCTCCAGCTGCAATCCGAACGCTCCCGCGGCTCGCTGAGCCCAGCGGTCGAGCGTCATGACGACGAAAGGCACTCGCATGCGTGCATCTCTCATCGCGCCCGATGGCGCACCCCTGCCGGCTCGCCCGGCCACCATCACTGCCCACGACCACCTCCGCGCGACGGACGTGTCCAAGAGCTTCGGCGAAGGCGCCGTGCTGCACGACGTCTCGGTGACGGTCGCCGCCGGCGAGCGGCTCGCGATCATCGGCGACAACGGCGTCGGCAAGTCGACGCTGCTGCGCATCCTCGGCGGCTCGGTGATCCCCGACGCCGGCGAGGTGCGCTGCACGACGACGCGTTCGCTCGTCGACCAGGAGCTCGTCGCGCCGCCGGGCACGACGGTCGGCAAGCTGATCGACGAGGCGCTCGCGCCGTCGCGCGAGGCGATCGCCGTGCTCGAGGAGGCGACGAGCCGCGATGTGCGCGACGGCGACGAAGTCGAGGCAGCGCTCGCGCAGGTCGACGCGATCGACGCGTGGAACGCCGAGCGTCGGCTCACCGCCGACCTCCTGAAGTCCGGCGTCGCGCAGCCGCGGCAGACGCTGCTGGAGGCCCTCTCACCGGGGCAGCGATACCGCCTTCGGCTGGCCTGCGCGCTGCATGTGCCGGGCGGCGCCGTCCTGCTCGACGAGCCGAGCAACCATCTCGACGACGAGGCGCTCGATCGCCTCGCGCGGCGGCTCACCGAGCATGAGGGCATCGTCGTGCTCGTGAGCCACGACCGCTGGCTGCTGGCCCGGGTCGCGACGGCGTTCGTCGATCTGGACCCGTCGTCCGGCGGGCAGCCGCACGCGTTCCGGGGCACCTTCGCCGACCTGCGCGCGAGCCGGGCAAAGGAGCTGGCCCAGTGGCGCCATGACTACGTGGCGAGTCTGGGGGAGGAGGAGCGCCTCGAGCGCGAGCTGATCCGGGCGCAGGAGGAGACGCCCGACGCCTGGCGCCCCGACAAGGGCACCGGCCGGCACACGCGAGCCAGCCGTGCCGCCGGCGGCGTGCGGATGTTGCGGCGTCGGCTCGACGAGGCGATCGCGCGGCGGCCCGCGCTCCCGCCCGAGCCGTTGCGGTTCGAGCTCCCGACGCTGGAGGCGGGAACCGGCGTGTTGCTGTCGGCCTCCGGGCTCGCCGTGGACGGGCGGCTCGCCCAGCCGGACGACGCGCCGATCACGCTCGCTCCGGGCGGGCGTCTGCTCGTGACCGGCGCCAACGGCGCGGGCAAGTCGA
>JAURVW010000166.1 GCA_030655275.1 Solirubrobacteraceae bacterium | reverse complement strand
GCCGAGCACCCGCGGCCCGTCGTGCTCGTGCACGGCACCTACGAGTCCAAGTACGACAACTGGGCGTTCATGGCGCCCCGGCTCGTCCAGAGCGGCTTCTGCGTGTACGCCCTCAACTACGGCGCCGACCGCCCGATCCTGCCCCTCTTCGCCACCGACGACATCAAGGACTCGGGCCGGGAGCTCGGGGAGTTCGTCGATCGCGTGCTGGAGTCGACGGGCGCCGAGCAGGTCGACATCGTGGGCCACTCCCAGGGCGGCATGATGCCGCGCGCCTACCTCAAGTATTGGGGCGGGGCCGATCCGGCCGACCCGAGTCGCAACAAGGTGAGGCGGCTCATCAGCCTCGCAGCCACGCACAAGGGCACCACGCTCAGCGGCATCGCAACGCTCGCTCGCGAGTTCCAGCTGCTCGGCGCCGGCCGGGTCCTGCTGGGGCAGGCGGCGATCCAGCAGGTGTACGACTCGCGGTTCATCCGGGAGCTCAACGCCGATGGCGAGACGGTGCCCGGCGTGGAGTACACCGCGATCGCGACCCGCTACGACGAGGTCACGACGCCGTACACCAACGCCTATCTCACCGACAACCGCGCCGGAGCGTTCGTACGCAACATCGAGCTGCAGGGCACGTGCCGCACGAACTTCGCGGAGCACCTCTCCATGTCGTACAGCCAGCGGACCCTCTGGTACGTGCGCAATGCGCTCGGGGCGGACGTGTCGGCCACGCCGCCCTGCGACGTGCAGCTGCCGCTCTTCTGACGCGGCCCGGCGACGGGCGGGTGCCGCTCCTTATGCGGCCCCGCGGCGTGCGGTCGCCGCTCTGACGGAGCCGGCATCGGGGGGCGCTGGTCGTCCCCCGATGTTCGTCTTCGGGCGACGTCGAGCTTACGGTCCGGGCATGCCGATCACTCCACGTTTCGTCCTTCCTGCCGTGGCCGGCCTCCGGGCCGCAACGCCCCGATGATCGCGGCCGACTACAACGCGTTCCCCGGCATCCTCCAGATGCTCGCGGGCGCGACGGTGCTGATCGCGCTCGGCGGTCTGGGGCTGCGCCACAGCCTTCGAACGCTCCGAGGCGCGGCGAGGACGAGCCGGTGGCAGGGGGTGCCGAGTGCGCTCTGGAGCCTCCCGTTCGCCGGCGCCGCCGCCATCTACGGCACGTTCCTGCTGTTGGCCCTCCCGACCGCCGAGCTGCACATGACCGTCGAGCGCATCGACAGCACCGAGGGGACCCGTCATGGCCGACCGACCACGAAGCACATCGTGACCGACACCCAGGGCCGCAGCGTCCGGGTGACCGACGAGGTGCTCCCGCAGGTGTACTACGGCCAGGTGTTCCGGTGCCGCATCCACCGCGCGATCATCATCGGCGTGCGGACCGGGAACTGTCAGCCGAGCTGAGTCCTCGTCGCCGCATGGTCGCGTCGATGGCTGCCTGGGTCGCGTCGACCGCTGCGTTCGTGTCGCGTCGTCAGCCCAGCTGCGAGGTCGTTGCCGCGTCGGCCTCGCCGCCGAAGAAGCGGTCGAGCGCATCGGTGAAGAGCGGCTGGTCCGGCGCGGCGGCTGCGAAGAGGGTCATCGAGGAGCGCAGCTTCATCGCGTCGGTCGACCCGAGGATCGCCTCGGCGCTGCCGTCGGCCTCGAGCAGCGCGGCCGTGGATTCCTGCAGTCGCGGGCCGAGCACCGGATGTGCGAGATAGGCGCGGGCCTCGTCGAGCGAGGCGATCGCGTATCGCTGCGCCATCGCGCTGCGGCCGAGCCCCGCGACCTGCGGGAAGACGAACCACATCCAGTGGGACTGCTTGCGGCCCACACGAAGTTCGGTGAGGGCCTGCTCGTAGGTGCCGCCGGCGCCCTGCGCCTCGACGAATCGCTGGAGATCATGCGCGTCCTTCATGCCGGGCAGGCTACGTCGACCCCGCGGGCGGCCCCGATTCGCTTGGACCCCAGGGGGCCAGGCCCGCTCCGACGCGCCCCCGCCGAAACGGACCACGGTCCCGGTAGCTCTCAGCTACCGGGACCGTGGTCCGTTTGAGTTGGGACGCCGTCGCGGCGAGACGGCTATTCGGTTGCGTTGACGGCGACTCGCCGGCGGACCCGTGGCCGCGGCGCCCGAATCGTCCGCGGCGAACGAATCGTCCGCTGCGACCGAGGCGCCGCCAGCGCTCGCCAGCGCCCTCAGCGCCCTCAGCGGATCGTCTGCCTCTCGAAGCTCAGGCAGGTGTTGCGACGGTCCGTCGATGCGGCGGAGACGCCGAAGTCGCGGATGATCGAGCGGGCGCGGATGCGGCCGGCGTTGAGGCTCTGCACCGGATCGCCGTCGCGCAGGTCGCGCTGGAAGCGGGTGGCGACGCAGTTGCGCAGGTCGACCGGCAGCTTGTGGATCGCGGGCACGGCGTCGCTGCTCATGCTCGTGAGGTACTGGGTGTCGATCGTGCCGGTGTCGGCGAAGCGGGCGATGTTGCGCTCCGCGATGCGGGCATCGGGGTTCACGGCGACGGTGCCGATCGCGAAGACGGTGCTCACGATCACGATGGCGCGCGGCAGGATGCTCGTGCGGCCGGCAGCGCCCGCGAGGATGATCAGCACGAGGACCGCGCCGAGCCAGAGCATGAGCGTGTGCATCGAGAAGCGGGTGCGGGTGGCGCCGTAGGCGTCCTGGTAGAGGCCGAGGCGGTGCAGGGCCGAGGCCAGCACGACGATCGTCATGAGGCACAGCGCGCCGTTCAGCAGTCGCACGAAGAGGTCCTTCGACGGCCCGTAGTAGGCGGCCGCGCCGACCACCGAAAGCGTGAGGATCGCGGCGACCGTCATCTGCACGAAGCCGAGACGGGCGTTGCCGGCGTAGGTGAGGCCGGCCGTCGTCTGGATGGCGTTGTCGTCGTTGAAGAAGTCGGGGAGCTGGAGGATCACGAAACCGGCGAAGAGCACGGCGAGGGAGCCGAGCGCGATCACCCATTCGGTGCGACCCAGGCGGGTCGAGGGCTCGCGCGCCGGGCGCTCCTTCTTGGTCGTCGACACGAGCCACATGGCACCGGCGATCGTCAGCACGACGCCGAAGAGGACGGCGCGGCCGAGGATCGACTCGATGTCGAGGTTCCAGTCGAACAGGTCGCGGACGAGCTGCGCGAAGTCCTCATCGGCGGACGAGAAGAGCGCCCCGAACACGAACACGAGCACGGAGGCCATCGCGGCGCCGCGCAGGACGGGGCCGGCGGAGGCCCACTTGCGGCCGGTGGCGCGACGGGTCGCGTCGGCGAAGATCAGGAACGGCGCGGGGATCAGCTGTCCCCACCAGGCGAACATGCCGACGGCGGTCTCCCGCCAGGTGCGCACGTCGGCAACGGCGATCGACACGAGCGTGAGGGCTCCGAGGAACGAGAGCGACGTGACCCAGCCGGAGTCGCGGAACGCCGGGACGGCGCCGAGGATCGCGGCGCCGGTGAGGCAGCCGAGAGCGAAGCGGTCGTGCTTGACGTCGAGGGCGAGCGTCGCGGCGGAGAGGCCGATCCCGAGGATCGCGAGGCCGATGCCGTACGGCTGCTCGGCGAGGAAGAGCGACGTGAAGAGCGCGAGGACGAACGCGATCTGCGCGTAGCGGCGCGGAGCCGGATCGCCGTCGTACTTCGGCTTCGTGAGCGTGGCGCCGGGCGGGATGGCGGTGCCGTCCGGGCGGATGAAGGTCGGCGGCGCGGGCGGCTGCTGCGAAGGAGGCGGCTGGGTGCCGGCCGGGGGCGCCTGGCCGGCGGGCGCCTCGGGGGCCTGGGGCGTGATCGGGGCGGTGGGCGTCTCGGCGGCCGGAGCGGGCTGCGCGCCCTCGGTGGTGGCCTGCGCGGCGGCGGCGAACTGGGCTGCGTTGGCGGCGGCGAGCTGGGCGGCATGCGCACGGGCGGCGTCGCTGCCGGGCTTGACGAAGAGGAGTTGATCGGGCATACGGCGAGTGTGGTCAGGCCGTGTGCAGACGGAGTGCGTGTTCCGTGCAGATTTCGTGCAGATCCTCGGGTCAGTCCTCCCGTGCCTCGTCGGGCGTCTGTCGCGGGAGCTCCACGACCATCCGGCAGCCGCCGTCCTCGCCGCGGGTCGCGCTGATCGTGCCGCCCTGCGCGTCGACGATCCAGCGCGAGATCGCGAGGCCCAGACCGGTACCGCCGTCGCTCGAGGCCCGGGCATGGTCGGTGCGGTAGAACCGCTCGAAGACCCGCTCGAGATCGGCCTCGGGGATACCGGGGCCCTCGTCGACGACCTCGATCCGGGCCCGGCCCGTGCCGTCGCGCAGGGAGCTGGCGGTCACGTGGACCGTGCCGCCGGTCGGCGAGTGGCGCACCGCGTTGGCGAGCAGGTTCGCGACCACCTGGTGCACGCGCTCGGCATCGCCGAGGATCACGAGGTCGTCCGGGTCGACCGACCACTCCACGTGCACGGGATCGTCGTCGCCGAGCTGGCATTCGCGGGTGGCGAGATCGAGCATCGGGCCCAGCTCGAACGGCTCGCGGCGCATCGGGATGCTGCCCGACTCCAGCCGCGAGAGATCGAGCAGCTGGGCGACGAGCCGGCCGAGTCGCTCCGTCTGGGCGAGGGCCGTCTCGAGCTGGGCCGGGTCGGTCGGCTCGACACCGTCGACGAGATTCTCGAGCAGCACGCGCAGCGCCCCGATCGGCGTGCGCAGCTCGTGGGACACGTTCGCCACGAGATCGCGCTGACGACGGTCGTTCGCAGCGAGTTCGTCGGCCATCGCGTTGAACGCGCGGGCCAGGTCACCGACCTCGTCGCGGGAGGTCGCACGCACCCGCTGGGTGTAGTCGCCCTCCGACATCGCCTTCGCCGACCTCGCCATCTCGCGTAGCGGCGAGGTCATCCCGCGCGCGAGGATCTGCGCGACGACCAGGCCGAACACCGCCGCCGACACGAGCCGCGGCTCGAGCGGATAGCCCATGCCGCGCCCGATCGCGAGCACGGTGATGCCGCCGAGGACCGTCCCGACGATCACGATGCCGAGCTTCGTCTTGAGCGACCAGATCCGGTCGAGCGGCCGAAAGCCGCGCACGCCCTGCAGCCGCGCCATCAGGCCTCGAACGCGTAGCCGATGCCGTGCACCGTGCGGATCCGCTCGGCGCCGACCTTGGCCCGCAGGCCGCGGATGTGGGAGTCGACGGTGCGGTGCCCGGAGCTGTCGCCCTTCCACCCGCGCACCTCGGCGATGAGGTGGTCGCGGGAGAGCACGGCGCCGGGCCGCGCGACGAAGAGCGCGAGCAGGTCGAACTCGGTGGGGGTGAGGTGGACCTCGTCGCCGTCGATCCGCACGCGGCGGGTGGTGCCGTCGAGCTCGACCCCGCCGACCGCCCTGGGGCCCTCGGGCGCGGGCGGCCGCAGCTCGACGCGCCGCAGCAGGACGCGGATCCGGGCGACGAGCTCGCGGGCCGAGAAGGGCTTGGTGAGGTAGTCGTCGGCGCCGACGCCGAGCCCGACGAGCATGTCCTCCTCGGCGTCGAGTGCCGTGAGCATGAGCACCGGTACGGGCCGCGACGCCTGCACGCGACGACACACCTCGAGCCCATCGAGCCCCGGCAGCATGCGGTCGAGCACGATCAGATCTGGCCGCACGCGCTCGCACAGGGCCACGCCCTCGAGCCCGTCGTGGGCGATCTCGACCTCGAACCCCTCGCCGCGCAGCCGGCTGGCGACCGCGTTCGCGATCACCTGCTCGTCCTCGATGATGCAGATCAGGGCCATGCGACGAGTGTCGCAGCGCCAGCGCAGTGGCGCGTGAGGTTCGCGTGCAGGACGGGGTGGGTAGGCACGCAGCGTGCGGATCGCCGCCCGCCCGCCGCCCTCCAGGAATGCGTGTTCCGAGGGGCCGCGAAACCCCTAGGCTGCCGACCGATGTCTGCATCGCCTGCTCCGCCCGCCGCACCGGAATCCGCTCGTTGGTGGACGCTGCTGGCGGTCTGCGTGGCGACGCTGATGCTGCTCCTCGACGTGACCGTCGTGAACGTCGCCCTGCCCGCGATCGCCGAGGATCTCGGGTCCTCGTTCTCCGATCTGCAGTGGGTGATCGACGCCTACGCCCTCGGGCTC
>JAURVW010000147.1 GCA_030655275.1 Solirubrobacteraceae bacterium | reverse complement strand
GCAGGACCCTGCCTGGCTCGGTGAGCTCCACGCCTCGGCTCGTGCGCGTGAGGAGCTGCACGCCGAGGCGGAGCTCGAGCTGGCGGATCGCGCGCGAGAGCGGGGGCTGGCTGATGCCCAGGCGCGTCGCGGCGCGCCCGAAGTTCAGCTCCTCCGACACGGCCACGAAGTACTGCATCTCCCGCGTCTCCACACCGACAGCCTAGCCTCGCGCCGTTCGATACCCGACGGGTATCGGACGCGTCCCGATCGGTCTTGGACCCAGCCCCCACCCCGGGTCGACGATGCACCCATGACCACTACGAAGACTGCGCTCGTCACCGGCGCGAACAAGGGCATCGGCTACGAGATCGCGGCGGGGCTCGGCGCACTCGGCTGGAGCATCGGCGTCGGTGCCCGCGACCCCGAGCGACTGGCCGGCGCCGTCGACCGGCTCCGCACGGCGGGCGTCGACGCGTTCGCCGTCGAGCTCGACGTGACCGACGACGCCAGCGTCCGCGCCGCCGCCGAACTCCTCGAGGAACGCGGCGGCCTCGACGTGCTCGTCAACAACGCCGGGATCACAGGCGGCATGCCGCAGGACCCCACCAGCGTCGGCATCGACGTGATGCGCGCCGCCGTGGAGACGAACGTGTTCGGCGTGGTGCGCGTGACGAACGCCCTCCTCCCCCTCCTGCGCCGATCGAGCTCGCCCCGCGTCGTGAACCTGTCGAGCACCGTCGGCTCGCTCACCTACCAGGCCGACCCGGGCCCGGAGGCGGGCCCGATCGCCCTGGGCTACTCCCCCACGAAGACCTACCTCAACGCGGTCATGCTCCACTACGTGCGCGAGCTCGAGGGCACCGGCGTGCTGATGAACAACGTCTGCCCCGGCTACGTCGCGACCGACCTCAACGGCCACAGCGGCCCGCGGACCCCGACCCAGGGCGCCGCGGCCGCCATCAAATACGCGACGATCGACGACGACGGCCCGAACGGCGGCTACTTCAACGACGAAGGGCGCATCCCCTGGTAGCGCAACACACCGGGTGATGGTGGGAAAGGGGTTGCGGGAGTCGCGTGATGGCGCATTGCCACCAGGGCGGCCGTTCGTTACGGTCTGGAGCGTCCACCTCCCAGAACGGCTTCCGTGACCTCCCACCTGGTCCGCCTGCTCACCCTCCTCGCGGTCGTCGCAGGCAGCATCGCGCTGCCTTCGTCGGCGTCGGCGCGCTACATCACGATCCCGGCCTCGTTCCACCACGAGACCGTGATCTATGGCGAGAACGGCAACTCCTGCGCGGCCGTCTCGTTCGTCCGATGGGCTGCCCCGTCCTACGCCGAGAGCGGTTCGGGCCTCGCCACGTTCACGTTCGAGGACGGCAGTTCGAACAGCGCACGCACCGCGTACGCGAAGCACCCGGAGTACCACGACCGCTACGCGTTCGGCGACTCCTACTTCCAGTCGCCGCCGGCCGGCTCGCACCAGGCCGTTATCTCCCAGAGCTGGTCGATCGGCGACCCGACGGTCTGCGGCGAGATGCTCAGCAAGGCCATGGGGTGGCTCAGCAACCCGCGCGCGGAGATCTGGGTGGATGACCAGCCACGCGCGTCCTTCACGGCCAAGGAGAAGACGTACGAGCCCGGTGCGTTCGATTTCACGGCGACCTCGGTCAGCCCCGTCGGGCGCCCGCTGCTCCACGACTGGGAGTTCGGCGACGAGGCGAAGGCGCAGCAGGACACGATCGTCCACCGCTACGAGAAGCCCGGCTACTACCGGGTGAAGCTCACCGCCACCGACCCGTCCGATGCCGAGGCCGACCTCCGCGACACCGAGACCCAGACGGTCTACGTCGCTCCCCCGTCGCTGTCGGCCTCGATCATGTGGGACGAGGATCTCGAGGTGGCCGGCCGCCTGCCACTCGACGAGCCGGTCGACGTGACCGTGCGCATACGCGCCGGGCGCGGCGTCGGCAACCTGAGCGACCTCACCTTCAACTCCGACCGGGTACTCCAGGCCTACGACGGTGGCGACCTGATCGAGCTCGAAGCCGAGAAGTCGCCCGCGCCGTTCACCCTGGCGCCCGACGAGTACCGAGACTTCAAGGCGACGGTGACGCCGCGGCAGCTCGGCGAGCTGCGGCTCGAGACGGGCATCACGGGCACGGATGCCGCCGGAAACGACGTGAGCGACTCCCCGCAGCGGTACGTGAAGCTCGGGCAGGACCTCGAGGTCACCGTCACCCCCGACCCGTCCTCGCTCGAGCTCGAGTACGACGAACAGGCCGACGAGATCACCCCAGAGCCGGTGAAGCTCGCCGTGAAGGTACGCAACCTCACCGGCCAGACGATCGACAACGCCAAGCTCGACCTCACGGCCATCGTTCGCACGCAGGTGTCGCGAGACCCGAGCAAGCCCCGGCCGCTCGTCCTGCTCACCTACACCGACCGCGACGGGAAGACCCAGAGCATCCCGGCCACCACGGCCGGTGGTCAGATCGCCCGTGACCTGGAGATCGGCGAGATCGGGCCGGATGAGACGCTGAACCTCGCCGTCGGTGCCCAGGCCCAGGACCAGGCACGCGTCCGGGTGACCGGCATCGTGCGCGGCGTGGTCGACGACGAGGACGGCGGTCGCCGCGAAGCCGCGGGCTCGGGGCGTGCCGACGTGCGCATCGGCCAGCCCACCCTGCTGCGCGTGCTCCCCGACAACTCGGCGACCGCCGTGCAGAAGGCCGGCGGCGTCTGGAGCCTCAGCAGCACGATCGAGAACATCAGCCCGAGCGAGAACGTCACCGTGCGCGTGCTGACCCACAAGATCGGCAACACCGTCGGCAAGCCCGTCGACGACGCACTCGCCCCCACGCCCGAGAACGCCCTCGGCCTCGTCAAGGAGCTCGAGCCCGGCGAGCGTCTGCTGGTCGGCGGCAAGTTCTCCAGCGACCCCAACGGCGGCACCCGCTCCATCGTCGACCTGATGGTCGACGGCTGGGTCGTCGACGTCGACACGGGTGAGAAGCGCGAACTGCTCACCGACGAGATCGCCGTCCTCGACCAGCCCAACGGCGACCCGGCCACCCGCCGGCGCGTTGCGATCGACACCTCCAGCACCGTGAAGGCCGACTGGACCTACTCCGAGGTGGGCTGGTACTTCACCGACGGGTTCGCCCGAGGCTTCGGGCGCTGGGTCGACTCCACCGTCGAGTCCGGACAGTCGCTGGCGCTCGGCACGGCCCACGCCGCCACCTGGATGTTCTACCTGCCCTCGACGGTCGTGAAATACATGCAGCCGGGCGAAGCCGAGCAGGCGCTGAAGGAGATCTCGGCCGACCTCGCCACGTCCTACGCCAAGCTCAAGCAGGTCTCCTACGCGCAGGCGCGCGCAGCGGTCGACCAACAGCTCCAGACGAAGCTCCTACCGATCCTGGAGAGCTACGAGACCGGCGACGTGGAGAAGCTCGCGAGCCAGTCCGGAGAGCTGCTCGGCGAGGCTGCACCCGACCTGATCATCGACGCCGCCACCAGCGTGATCGCGGCCGAGCGACTGATCGCGAAATCGGCCAAGACCGTCCTGACGAAGGCCGACGACGCGCAGGAGGCCACGAAGGCCAGCCGCATCGCTGCCAAGGGCATCCGCGGCTTCGAGCCCGGCGACGCCGTGGAGTTCGCCCAGGCCGAGAGGTACTGGGGCCTGGACCACGACCTCTACGAGAAGCTCCGCCAGTACGTGCAGGACAACAAGATCGTCGTGTCGATGCGTGAGCGTAGTCCCGGCTCCATCGAGCGGCTCGCCAGAGGCGCGCTGGGCAAGATCGAGAAGGTCAAGGCGAAGAACGTGAACCGCGTCGATGTCGATTACCTGGGCTTCGCCGAGGACCACATGGACTTCGCGATGTTCAAGCAGATGCCGCCGTGGAAGGTGGTCGAGCAGCGCGTGCTGGCCAACAACCCGGGCGCGACCTTCTGGGAGCGCCGGGAGCTGATGGCCAAGGTCAAGGCGCGGTGGAGCGACCGCGCGAAGGAGTTCGTGAAGGAGAGCGAGGCCATGGCGGACTACGCCAAGGCCGGCGCGATCGACGTCCCGAACAAGAAGTGGGGCCTCAATCCCAACGGGAACTTCGAGGCCGACATCGAGTACACCGACGTGTGGGACAAACGCGAGTTCAAGCTGGCAGAGGCCGGCGCGGACGGCGTCGCCGCCACCACCGACGGGCTTCCCGCGTTCCAGCCCCAGGTCTATGGCGAGACGCTCGTCGACGGCAAGATGACGAAGGGCCTCAAGCCGCTCACGGGCGACATGGACCTCATCGCGATCGTCGACCGGAACGGCAAGCTGCTCGACGAGGACACGCGCATGCAGGTCTACCGCGACCTCGGAGCGATGGGCTTCCAGCATCCCGAGTCGCTCACGTGGAACAACGTCTCCGGTCGCAAGAAGTACCTCGGCGACTTCGACGTCGCCAGCGGCAAGAAGGGGCAGTCGCTGCTCGCCTTCCTGCCGGACGGCACGCTCGGGGCGATCAAGCTGGACTCCCGCAAGTGGTGGGTCGAGACCACGCAGCAGGCCTCGAAGGGCTTTGCGTTGCTGCAGGGCATGCGGATGTCGTGGGGGGAGCCGGATCCGGAGATCCCGCAGACGCAGACGTCCGAAGCGCTGCCCGCCCCCGGATCGGTACCCCCGGACGATGATGGCCGCCAGCCGTATCCGGGCCCGCCGACCGGCGACGGTGACGGCGCGAGCTTCGACTCGAGCGACGATGCGCCACTGCTGCGCCCGAACCTCGATGGCTCCACGTCGCAATGGGATCCGAACACCGGCCGTTGGACGCCGGTCTCCGCGCCGCCGCCCGGCAAGCCCGTCAGGTCGGTGCCCCAGACGGGCCTGACCCAGCCGACCGAGCCCGGCGATTCACGCCTGCCGATCATCGAGCAGGGCAAGCTCGGACTCGCTCCCGAGGGCAAGTCGGACTGGTTCAAGCCCGGCGATTCCGTGGTGGTCGATCCCGGCGGGAAGAATCAGGAGACGGTGACCGTTGCCCGGCTCGGCTCGATCATCACGGCCGCCCCGACGACGCGTCCGCATCGCGCCGGCGAGCTCGTCGCGGTCATGCCGAAGGCCCGGCCGGTCGGCGGCGGCGCCGTCACGCCGACCCCGGTACCCACCTCCGCTCCCGACGCCACGCCCACCCCGGCGCCCACCTCGGTACCCGATGCCAAGCCCGATCCGGCGCCGGCGCCTCCGATCGGCGGAGCCTCCCCCACGCCGCCACCGGGTACCGGACCGAGAACGGCGACCCCGGTGCCGCTCTCGACCACGCTCGTCCGTCCCTCGTCGGGCAAGGCACCGAAGCTCGTCGGTTCCGTGCGGGTCGGGCGCGCCGTCACCTGCTCGACGGGCACGTGGTCGGGCTCCACCCCGCTGCGCTACGCCTACGCGTGGGAGACGAGATCCGGCAAGCGCTGGAAGGCGCTCAAGGGCCAGACGAAGCCGAAACTCACCGTGCCGGCGAACACGGCCCGCCGGCAACTTCGATGCTCGGTGACCGCGGCGAACGGCGCCGGCCAGACCACGCGCTCCTCGACGCCCAGAACCGTGGCCGCCAAGGTGCGCTGAGGTTCTCCGCCGAGCCGCGGGCCTTGCTCGCGGCTCAGCGCCAGAGGCGCTTTAGCACCTTGCCTGAGACGCCAAGGACGAAGCTCGGCGCCACCCGCACGGTGAGGTCGATCAGCTTGGCGTCGTTGCCGACGAGCACGCGGGTCCGGTCCTTCGCGACCGCCTTCAGGATCGACTCGGCTGCCTTGTCGGGATCCAGGCGCAGGATGAGGTTGTTGTAGAGCTTCTCGAGCCGCACGTCGCGCTCCGACAGCTCCTCGCCGTTCTCGAGCGCGTACCGCAGAGCGGTCGAGGCGATGCCGGTGTGCACGCCGCCGGGGTGGACCGTGAGTGCGCGCACCGGGTGGCCGGAGGCCTCCAGCTCGAGGCGCAACGACTCCGTGAACCCGCGCACCGCGAACTTCGCGCTGCAGTAGTGGCTCGTGTCGGCCTGGGCGAGGATGCCGTTGATGCTCGACACGTTGATCACGTGGCCCTCGCCCGAAGCGATGAGGTGCGGGAGAAAGAGCTTCGTGCCATGCACGACGCCCCAGAGGTCGATCGACCAGAGCCGCTCGAAATCCTCGAAGCTCGAGTCCAGGATGGAGCGGGCCAGCCAGATCCCGGCATTGTTGTAGACCTGGTTGACCGTGCCGAAGCGCGCGACCACCTCGTCGGCGTAGGCGGTGAACGCCTCGCGATCTGCCACGTCGAGCCGGGTGGCATGCACCTCCGCCCCGTGCCGTTCGGCGAGCGCGGCCGTTTCCGCCAGACCGTCCTCGTCCAGGTCGCTGATCGCCAGGCGGGCCCCACGGCGAGCGAGGGCCAAGGTCAGTGCTCGGCCGATTCCGGCACCCGCGCCGGTCACCACGCAGACGCGTCCGTCGAACCCACTCATCGTTGCTCCGCCATACCGCTGCACCGTCGCAGCGAGCGCGCACCGTGGCCTGCGCCGCGTCGGCCACGCCGCGTCAGCGGGTGGTCATGAGTGTGCGAGGCCGGGCGCGCCCGAGGCGAACTCGACCGACACGACCAGTCCGCCCCCGGCGCGCGGAACGATCGACAGGCGCGCATCGTGGACGGCGACGATCTGCGCGACCAGCGCCAGGCCGAGCCCGTGACTGCGAGGTCCCTCCCCTGCCGCCAACCGCCCAGCACCACGCAGGAACGGTTCGACGAGCTGCGTGGCCAATGCGGCCGTATAGGTCGGGCCGGTGTTCTCGACCCGCAGGGTGACCCTCGACGTGGCGGCATCGGCGTGCGTCCTGAGCCGCACCTCGCCGCCCGCATGGTTGTGGCGGATCGCGTTCTGGATCAGGTTGGCCGTGAGCTGCGTCAACAGGGTGTGGTCGCCGACGGTGGACGCGGCCTCCAGGCGGGCGTCGATCGTCACGGGGCGACGGTCGGCCTCGTCGCGCAACGCGAGCAGGGCTTCGTCGGCGACGACGGCGAGATCGACCGGCTCCGAGCGAGCCGTCACGGCGTTGGCGTCGGCGAGCCGCAGCAACGCCTCGGTGAGCTCGATCGCGCGAACGTTCGTGAGGTGGAGGCGGTCCAGCAGCGTTTGGGTCGTATCGCCCTTCGGGATCGGTCCGCGCGACATCGAGCATGGTGGCGGTCACCGCGAGCGGCGTGCGAAGTTCGTGAGATGCGTTGGCCGCAAACCGCTCCTGGGCGAGGAACGCGTCGTGAAGACGGTCGAGCATGTCGTCGAAGGTGTCGGCGAGCTGACCGAACTCGTCCGATCGCCCGGCAAGCCTGATGCGATGGTCGAGGCGCCCGGTCGCCGCGATCCGCGCCGCCTCGTTGATGTCGCGGAGCGGCCGCAGGATCCAGCCGGCCAGCAGCCATCCTCCGCCGAGCCCGACGGCGGCGAGGACGAGGAGGATCGGTCCGGACACCTTCACCACGGAGCGCAGGATCTCGCGCTGCGATCCGACCGCGCGAGCGATCTCACGCGGGCTTCCGCTCAGCATCGGAGTGTCGGGCACGTACCGCAGCACGGCGTAGATCCCGACCAGCGTTCCTATGCCCGCGAGGACGAGGAAGCCGGCGTAGCTCAGCGTGAGGCGCAGCCGGGCGCTCATCTGTCGGCGACGCAGGACGGGCGGCGCGGGCTCAACGACCATCGACGTCCTCCGGTCGGCCCAGCCGGTAGCCGACGCCCGACACCGTCACGATGGGATCGGGCGCGCCGAGCGCCTTGCGCAAGGTCGACATGGTCACCCGCGGGGCACTGCTGAACGGATCGGCGTTCTCGTCCCAGACCTTCTCCAGCATCGTCTCGGCGCTCACCACGCCGCCGTCGGCTCGGATCAGGAGCTCGAGCACCGCGAACTGCTTGCGCGTGAGCTTCACGTATCGGCCCGACCGGTAGACCTCGCGACGGAATGGGTCGACGCGAAGATCCGCGAACTCCATCACCGGCGGCGCGACCGCGGGCGGACGGCGCGCCAGCGACCTGAGCCGGACGATCAGTTCCTCCAGCGCGAAGGGCTTGGTGAGGTAGTCGTCGGCGCCGAGCTCGAAGCCCCCCACCTTGTCGGACAGGCGGCCGGCGGCCGTGAGCATGAGGATCCGCACGGCCGGGAACTCGCGGACCAGGATCGACGCGAGCTCGTCGCCATGGATTCCCGGGAGGTCTCGGTCCAGCACGATCGTGTCGTAGTCGCCGATCCGGATGCGGCGCAGCGCCTCGTGACCGTCGAGGGCGATGTCGGCGGCGATGGCTTCACGGCGCAGGCCCGTCTGCAGCGCCTCCGCCAGGAAGCGCTCGTCCTCGACGATCAGCACCCTCACGCGGGGCTCCGGGCAGCGTTCGGCACGCGGCCCAGTCTAGGCGCGGCGGTGTTGCGGAAATGTCTGGAAATCCGCAGACGCTGACCCAACAGGTGCCTCGTTGCAATGGGCCTCATGCTGTCGCGCCGCACCGCACCCAGAACCCGAGGGGGAGCATCGATCCACGCGATCGTCATCGCAGGCCCCCTGCTCGTGCTGACGCTCGCCGGGCTGGTCTGGCCGGGCGGCGGAGAGGAGCTACGGACCGAAGCCGGCCATTCGATCCGCGCCGTGGTCGCCGCCTCGACCGGCCGCAGCGACCCCTCACTCGGTCGAGCGGACGGCTACCTGGCGGTCGGCGCCTCGCTGTCGCCATTCAGCGGCGAGCCCGCCATCACGAGACTCGACCCGGAAGTCCGTGGAGCGCTCCGGGAGGCGGCGCGAGATGCCCTCACCGAGGGGCTCGGGTTGCGCGTCAACAGCGGCTGGCGCAGCGCCCGTTACCAGCGCGAGCTGCTGCGCCGAGCCGAGACGACCTACGGCAGCGCGGAGGTCGCCCGCGCATACGTGAAGTCGCCGGAGGCCTCGAGTCACGTGACCGGTGAGGCCGTCGACATCGGGCCGCTCGATGCTGCGAGCTGGCTGTCGCAGCACGGCAGCGAGTATGGGCTCTGTCAGACGTATGCCAACGAACGCTGGCACTTCGAGCTCGCCACCACTCCGGGCGGGACGTGTCCCGACATGGCGACCGACGCTCGTTTCGATCCCCAGCGGCCCGCCGGACGATGACCGCGGCGGAGGTCGCGGCTCGGCCTTGGGGAGTCGCTGCCCTACCGGCGCAGCGTGATCCGCTTCGAGGCCGCCGTGGCCTTCTGGCCGCGCGGCCGCAGCCGGATCTCGACCTTTGCGCTCGACCGGGACCGGAGCAGCGAGCGGGCCGCCGAGCTGAGGCGGACGCGCACGGTGGCCGTGCGGCCCGCGGCGACCGAGTAGCTGCCGCGCGCGATGGTGACCGTCCGCCGCTTACCCGCGAGCTTGACCTTGCCGGTCGTCGCGACCGTGAGTTCGCCGCGGCAGCGTTCACCCGCGGGGCAACGCACCTTGATCGACAGACGCCCGCTCTTCGGGCGCAGCGAGCTGACCTGGATCGACGGCGCGGGCGCACCGATCGGACCGACCGGACCGGGCGCAGGGGGCGCGGCTGCACGATCGACGACCTCGCAGAGCGAGCCGGGATCGGCCGGCACCGTGTCGACGGCGTCGATGATGGCGGTGTCGGCGCCGATGCCGCAGTTGATGGATTCGGCGTTGCCGTCGCGGGCCTCGATGCGGTCGTTGCCGGGATAGAGGGTGTCGCCGTCACCGTCGAGGACATCGATGCCTTCGCCGCCGACGAGGGTGTCGTTGAAGGCCCCGCCGACGAGCGTGTCGTTGCCGAGACCACCGTCGAGTGTGTCGTTGCCGCCTCCACCGAACAGGATGTCGTCCCCGCCGCCGCCGCTGATCGCGTTCGCGACCCGGTCGTCGCTGATGATCTCGATCCGGTTCGGCCCGTCCGTCCCGGACAGCGCGTTCGAGGCGCCGCGCGAGCCCTGGATGTCCTCGAGGTCGGGAAGGTAGTTGTCGCCTTCACCGGGCCCACCGTCGTTGGCGACGCCGTCGAGTGAGGCGGCGAGCGCGTCCTGCGGGGAGTCCACGAGTTGGAGCTTGTCGCGTCCGGGGCCGCCGACCACCGTGTCGCCGATACCCGCCTGGTCGCCGTCGTCGATGTCGTCGGGCTGCAGTTCATCGTCGCCCTCACCGCCGTCGAGCAGGTCGGACCCCTCGCGGCTGAGGAGCTGGTCGTTCCCTGCCTCGCCGTAGAGCTCGGCGCGGTGCCCCCGTTGCGGGTCGCCGATGACCTCGCCGCGATCATCGCCGTCACCGAGTCGCGCGACGATCGTGGCGGTGAGCGGGGCGCCGGGGCATTCGATGATCGTGCCGCTGCCGTAGGTGTCCTGGCATCCCGGGCCGATGGTCATCGTGCGTTCGACCTCCGGGACGTCGCCGAACGTCGGCCGACCACCGCCCCAGTTGATGGTGAACCGGTTGGTCTCCCCTACCCCGGCTTGGTAGACGATCACGCCGTTCTGCACCGAGAGCGACGCGGCCTCGGTTACCGCCGGCCAGGCCAGACCCAACGCGCAGGGGAGCAACAGCAAACGCAGACGCACGCAACGCAAGTTAGTCTGGCGACGGTCGTCGGCTCGGGGCGAGGCCGGGCGCGGGCATCGTCCGCTGCCCGCGTAGCCGCTCAGGTGAGGAACCCGGCGAACCGTTGGGCATCGCGGTCGAACATCCCGTGGATCTCGGTCGTCGCCGCGGCGAACTCGACCGAGAGCGTCCAGGCGTCCTCGCCCGGGGCCGCGGCAGCCGAGACGACTGCGTCGCGCAGGTAGGTCGCCAGGGCCGGCTGCGTGAAGGGCGCACCCGCCGAGACCAGCAGCCGATCGCGCGTGATCAGGACCACGACGCCCACCGCTCCGTCGCGGCCCGGGGCCATGGCGATCGGGAGCTCCCCTCGATCGAGCGCCGCTTCGAGCTGCGCGATCTGCGGTTCGAGCCCGCGCCTGGTGATGCGGCCGATCGATTCGGCTGCCAGTTCTCGCACGGTGGGCACCGGCCAAGCCTAGGTCGCGGCGCGGGGCCGTCAGTCGAGCGGCTCGGCGAAGTGGCGGAACTCCTCGCGGCCGGTGTGGATGTCCCACAGCTTCTTCGCGATGGCCTCGGGGCTCTTCGTGTCGCTCTCGGGGTCGATGGCGCCGGGGATGATGAGCTGCGCCACGTGGATGTCGTCGCCGGCCAGTTCGTCGTGGAGCATCTCGGCGTACGCGCTCTGCGCGGCGAACGCGACCGATGTACCGGCGAAGTCGGGCTTGGGTCTGACGGCCGTTCCGCCGTTGACGAAGAGGATCGTGCCGCGCTTGAGGAAGCGCATGCCGGGAACGACCTGTCGTACGGCGGCCACCGGGCCGTAGACCGAGAACTCGATCGGGCCGACCAGTTCGGCGGGCGTTGTCTCCAGCACAGGACGCATGAAGTCCTTCTGCGGCAGCGGGCTGTACTGCAGCACCTCGATCGGACCGATGGACTCGGTGATCTCCTCCAGGGTCGCCGCGATCGACGACGGGTCCCGCACGTCGGCGGTGAAGCCCCGTGCGTTGACGCCGTCGCTCCCGAGATCGGTGGCGAGCGCTTTCACGCGGTGCTCGTTGCGGGCGATGAGGGCGACATCGAAGCCTTCACGGCCGAACTGTCGCGCGACGGCGGCGCCGAGGCCGCGTCCCGCTCCGACGATGGCGATGGTGGTCATGGACGCGACGCTAGGACGGGTCGCTTACAGGCCGGTGACCTCCCGGCCGGACGCCGACGCTCGTCCTCGGCGCGGGGCGCGAGCGGGTCGAGGCGTCAGAATGTGCGCATGCCTGCGCACTCCACGTCCGAAGGTCCGGCCGTGGCGCGGCTCGCCACCGAGGGCGTCACGGTCTCCTTCGGCGCGACGACCGCGCTCGACGATGTCGCGATCGCGGTCGCACCGAAGCAGGTGATCGGCGTGATCGGCACCAACGGCGCCGGCAAGACCACCCTGCTCGACGTGATCTGCGGAGTCACCGAGGCGGACGGCGGGCGCGTCCTGCTCGATGGTGAACCCCTCCACGCCGATCCACGCCGCCTCGATCGCAGCGGGATCGCGCGCACCCAACAGCGCCCCGAGTTGCCCGGCGACCAGACCGTCGTCGAGTACACCCTCGGCGGCGCCGACGCGCCCGCGCCCCGCACCGGCATCGGCGCGCTCTGGCGGGCCCTGCCTCGCGGGCGGCGCGCCGACCCGATCGGGCCGGGAAGCCGAGAGGCCGACGGCGAGTTCAACGCCCACGCCGTGCAGCTCCTGCGCGAACTCGGGCTCGCCTCGTCGGCGGCTTCCCCCATAGACACCCTCTCCCACGCCGACCGGGCTCGCCTCGCGATCGCGCGCGCGACGATCCTCCCTCCGCATCTGCTGCTACTCGACGAGCCCGGCGGAGGGCTCGGTCCAGAGGAGCGCCGTGAGCTCGCCGCGCTCATCCGCTCCTACGCCACCCGCCCGGGCCGCGACTGCTCGGTGATCGTCGTCGACCACCATTTCGACCTGATCGCCGCCGCCTGCGACACCGTCGTCGTCCTCGACGCCGGACGCGTCATCGCGCGCGGCACCCCGGACGAGATCCGCCGCGACGAGGCGACGCTCGCGGCCTACCTCGGCCACGCCTAGCTGCCAGAGGGATCGCTCCCGGGCGGGTCGCTCTCGCTCTGGAAACCGGCACCGGTCCGCTCTCTCTACGATCCGGAGCATGTCTCGTTTGGCGACCCTGCTCACGGCCGCGGCCGTCGGGCTCGTTTCGACCGGGCTCGTCGCCTGCGGAGGGACGGACGACCCGGTCAAGGCAGCGGTGACGCCGGCGGCGAACACGTCGAATGGCTCTGGCGCGGTCGAGGTCGACGAATCCGTGACGGAGGTCGTCGAGTGCTCGAAGATGCGGATCAGCGACGCCGACTACGAGGACGCGTACGACCGGTACGACTGCTCCGACTACCGCAGGCAACTCTGCCGGAACGTGACCCGGTCGACGGTCCGGTACGACACCTACCGCTGCTCCAGGCTTCCAGGTGCCGCGAGCCGAGCGAAGAAGGCTGCGAAGAAGCGCGCGGTCGCGAAGAAGCGAGCGGCTGCGAAGAAGCGGGTCGCCGCCAAGCGTGCGAAGAGCAGCTCGTCCGCGACGACGAAGGCCAAGTCGACCACCAACCGCGCGTCGAAGACCGGCGGCTTTGGCAGCACGGGCAAGAAGCGGTCTTCGAGCTCTTCCGGGTCTTCGTCCTCCGCGGGAAGCTCGAGCTCGTCGTCCGCGGGAAGTTCGAGCTCGAGTGGCTCGTCGAGGTCGACGTCTCGCCGCCGTTAGGCGAGTCGCGCAGACTCAGTCGGCGGCGAGTCGCCGGGCGCCGACGTAGTGGTCGGCCCAGTAGCCGGTCGCGATGTCGTGGATGGCGACGCCGCTGCTCGTCGTCGCGGAGATCGCGGTCGTGCGGCTCACGACGATGCCGACGTGTGAGGCGCCCCGGCCGGCGCTGTCGAAGAACACGAGGTCGCCTGGGCGAACGGTCGCCTTCGTGACCGCCCACCCGCGTTTGTACATCGCTTGGCTGGTGCGCGGGAGCGTCCTGCCGGCGTGGGCGAAGGCCCAGTGGACGAGGCCCGAGCAGTCGAAGCCCGAGGTCGTCCGACCGCCATCGCGATACGGCGTGCCGAGCGCGGTGCGAGCCGTTCGCAGCGCCGTGCTCGCGAGCTTCGACGCCGACGTCGGCGTCGGCCCGCGTCGAGCGGCCGAACGCGCCGCCCAGAGTTGCGCCTCGAACCGGTCGGCGACGGCGAGCCGCATCCGGCGCAGGCTCTCGACGTTCGCCGATCCGGTCACCGCGAGCCGGTGGCGACGCTGATACCGGCGCATGGCATCGACCGTCTTCGAGCCCCAGTCGCCATCGGCCCGCACGTCGATGCGTCGCTGGACCGACTTCGTCTGCGCAACGGTGAGGAAGAGTTGCTGGCGGCGCAGCTCGCGGGACACATCGCCGGGGGCGGTGGCCGCCGACGCTGCGGCTGCTGTGACCGACGCTGTCGGCACGCCGATGGCGGAAAGGCCGACGATCAGGCCGAAGGTGATGAGTGATCGTCGTGGGGCGCCCATCGCGAACGGGCCACCCTAGCGGCCGGGATCGGCCTCCGCGGGAGCCTGGCTGCAGGCGCCGGCTCGGTCCTACGGCTTGACCCGGGCGACGAAGAGACGCGGGTGTCCGCCGTGATCGGAGGCGACCTGCCACGTAAGCACGGCCTGCCTGTCGGCCGCCGGGACGAGTGCGAGAAGACGGACCGACGCCGACGACGGCGCGCTGCTGGCATCGGGTACCTTCGATGACTGCGATCTCGGCGTCAGGGCCTGGCCGATGGGCGTCGGCTCACCGAACTCCGCACCCGGTTCATGACGGATCGAGACGAGCTGCGAGCGCTCCTCGACGCTGTCGTACGCCTCGAACACCACGACGGCGCTGCCGTCCGGCATCCACGCCGTCGCCGTCGACGGGCCGGACGTGTACGGCAAGTAGGTCTTCTTCAGCGATGTCCCGGAGCCTTCGACGATCACTTGGCTCCCGCCGGTGTCCTCGAGCGACACGAGTAGCCGGCCGTTCGGGCTCACCGCCAGGCCGAGGCCCTGGGTGGCCAACGACGAGCCCTCACTCGCTTCGAGGCGGTAGACCGGCGCGAGGCGATTCGACCCGGCCGGTACCTGGGCGATCACCACCTGGTCGGAGTTGCCCGCATCGGAGGTGCCGAACGCCGCAGCGATCGTGCCGTCCTCGGCGACGGCGACCTTTCCGTCGATCCAGCCCTGCGTTCTGATCGGAACCGCGAGCTCCGGGCCCACGGTCCCGTCTCGCCCGATGCGCCAGAGCGAGGCGGCGTCCCGGTCGTGCGACCAGATGGCGATGGCGCCGTCGCCAGACGGTCCGACCACCAGTTGCGCCTGCCAGAAGTCCTTCAGGATCCGACCGATCGGAACGTCGACCGACGAGAACGAGGTTGCTCCCGGGGCGCGGTAGGCCAGGCGCAGCGCGTCGCTCTTCTTGGCCGCCGGAGCGCGCTCGGTGTAGAGGATCGAGACGGCACCGCCGCCGCTCGCGGCGTCGACCGGCCACGCGGACCGCCCGGGCGCGGAGAGCTGCTGTTGGGCGGTCGAGGTTCCGTCGTCGGCCGTCTCACGAACCAGGACCGGCGAGGCCTTTCCGTCGGTCGTCCACGCCACGGCGGCGCCGGTCTGCGTCACGGTCGCCTGGGTGGTGTACGGCTTGTCTGCCTTCGTGACCAGCCTGAGACTCGGCAGTTGTGCGAGCGGTCCGAGGCGAACGGCGCTCGCTGCGGGTTTGCGAGGCTTCCTCGTGTACCGGGAGTTCGACTCGGTCGCGACGACGATGGTGCCGTCAGGCCGCACGGCAAGGTCGTCCAGGTCGCTTCGGATCTTGATAGGCGTGACATCCGGGACGGCCACGGTGTCGTCGGAGGACTTGGCAGTCGCGACCGATGACTTGGGCGTGGTGGCGGCGGGAATCGCGATGGAGGCCTCTCGGGCCTCGACGGAGGACGCGGCGCCCGAGGTCGAAGAGTCCGGTCCGGCCAGCAGCGCTGCGCCGACGGCGGCCGCGACCAACGCTCCAGCCCAACCGACCGACCGGCGATGGGGGCGCGCAGAGGACAGGGCATGGTCGATCCGCATCGTTGCGGTCCTATCGGCGTGTGGACGCTCGCCCCTGAGCGGGTTCTCCGATCCCGGCGACCTACCCCGCGTACGTGACCTTGATCTCGACGCGACGGTTGAGTGCCCGCCCTGCGTTCGTACGGTTCGAGGCGACCGGGCGGGCCTTGCCCGCGCCGACGATGACGTAGCGCACGTTGAGGCCAGCGTCGCGGAGGACCTTGCAGGCGGCCGCTGCGCGCCGCGCCGAGAGGACGCGTGACGCGCGCGTCTCTCGCGGACCGACGACGCTTGCGGCATATCCGGTGCAGGTGATCGTGCTCACGCCGGCCGACCGGAGTTGGGCCGCGAGCGCCTTCAGGTATCTGGTTCCCGCCGCCGTGGGCGTCGATCCGAACCCGCCGAACGTGTTCCTGACCGAGGTGATGCGTCGGTTCTGGATCACGAGCTTCGTCTGCGCCTTGCCGCTGACGGACTGGCCGGAGGTCGTCGTGGCCGTACCGGTCGCCACGGACGAGAGCCCACCGGCGTTGCGAGCGATGCGAGCTACGGCGGCGGCGGAGAGTCGAATCCGTACCGTTGCCGCGCCGGTCGCCGAGCCGAGGACCACGCCCGCCGCGGTCTTCAGGGTCACCTTGCAGGTCTTCGCGGCCGAACCGCCGACCCTGCATCCGATCACGACGACGCGACCAATCACGAGGGCCTGCTTGGCGAGCGTGAGCGACAGGGAAGTCGCTACCGGCTCGGCGAGCGGGACGGGCGTCGGCGCGGCCGTCGGCGCGGAGGTCGGCGCCGCCGTCGGAGCGGCGACCGGCGGTGCTGGCGTCGCGGTGGGGAGTGGCTGCTCGGGCACCACCGGCGCCCGACCGGTCCTCAGCGTGCGGCGCTCGGACACGAGTTCCGCACCCGATGCCTGCGCGACCAGCAGGTAGGTGTATGTGGTGTCGGGTTGCAGATCTGTGAGGGCGGCACGTACCGGCGTGCGCCCGGCGCTCGCGGCGATCGTCGCGAGCGGCAGCGTGGTCACCACGGCCGGATCGGTGAAGTAGCGCACGGCCCAGCGGACCTCCGCCCCCTTCGGGTCGATCGAGCCCTGCACGGTTGCCGTCGACGGCGTGACGTCGGTGGCCTCGTCGATGGTGAGCGTCGGCGTCTCGAACGTTGCGCGGACGGTCACGTCTCGTGCTCCGACGGTCAGGGTGCAGCGGTCCCCCGCCGCGGGGCACTCGTCGGTGGCGAAGTCCGCAAAGCGAGCGCCGGGATCGGCCTTGGCCGAGAGCGTGATCGTGGTGCCCTGGTCGACTTGTGTGGTGCAGGCCGCCGGGCAGGCGATGCCGCCGAGGTCGGACGTGACGGTGCCCTTTCCGGTCGATGCCACGGAGACGTTGCGCTTCTTGATCGTGAATGCACCCGACACGGCCTGGGCACGGTCGATCGACACGGTGCACGTGAGCGACGGGCCCGTGCAGCCTGCGCCGGAAAACCCGCCGAAGTCGGTGTTGGAGGCCGGCGTCGCCGTGAGGACGACCGAGGTGCCGTGGTCGTAGCTGTCCGCGCAGTCGGCATGGTCGGCGGCGCGAGCCGAGCAGTCGATGCCGACCGGATCGCTCGTGATGACCCCTGATCCGTTGCCCGTCGCCGAGACGGTGAGGGCGTGGCGATCGAGCTGGAAGGCGGCTGCGACGGTGAGGTCGCTGCCCGCCGTGAACGAGCAGGTGATGGCGTCACCGCTGCAGCCGGCGCCGGTGAACCCGGAGAATCCGCTGTTGGCCCTCGGGGACGCCGTGAGGACGACCACGGTGCCGTCGGGCACCGAGGTGGAGCAATCGCGCGGAGCGCCTTCGACGGAGCAGCTGATGCCGGCCGGTGCGGAGCTCACGCTTCCGGCCCCGTTCCCCGTGAGGTTCACGGTGATCAGGCGCTGTTTGAGCGTGTAGTTCGCCGTGACCGTCTGGTCGCCGTTCATCGTGACGATGCACGTGGGTGCCTCTCCGGAGCAACCGCCGCCGGTGAACCCGGCGAAGTCGCTGTTGGCGCTGGGGTTGGCCGTGAGCGTGACGGCGAGGCCCTCGCCGCTGGATGTCGCGCAGCTGGTGCGGCCGCCAGCAGGGTTGTGCCCGCAGTTGATGGCGCCGGGCGAGCTCGTCACGTAGCCGCCGCCCGTGCCGGCGGACGAGAGCGAGAGGGTGCGCGGGATGCGGGTGAAGGTCGCACCGATCTGGTTGAGGGCACCGACCGTGATGGTGCACGTCGGGTTGTTGCCGCAGTTCGTGCCGGCGGTCCACCCCGAGAAGCGGCTGTTGGCGTTGGGGTTCACCGTGAACGTGATCTCCGTGCCGTGATCGAAGGTCGCGGCGCAGACGCCGTGACCGGGGGCGTCGCGCCCGCAGTCGATGCCGCCCGGCGACGACGTCACGAAACCGCCGCCGCTACCGCTGAGATCGAGGTAGACCGTGCGGACGGCCTTGGTGAAGGTGCCGGTCACGGCGCGGGCCTCGGTCATCGACACCTCGCAGACAAACGCGCCGGCCGAGCAGCCGGCGCCGGTGAAGCCGGAGAAGTCCGACGACTCGTCGGGGTTGGCGATCAGGGTGACCACCGTGCCGTCGGTTACCGTCTCCGCGCAGTCGGCATGCCCGGCGATGTTGCGGCCGCAGTCGATGCCGGCCGGCTGTGAGGTCACGTAGCCCGCACCTGGGCCGGCAGTGGTGACGGCGAGCGTGCGCGGCTTGGCCGCGAAGGTCGCGGTGATCGTCGCGTCGTTCTCGGGGGCGATCGAGCACGTCAGGGCGTCGCCGGAGCACCCGCCGCCGGACCATCCGACGAAGTTCGTGTTCGCAGCAGGCGCAGCCGTCAGCATGAGCTGTGCGCCGTCGCCGACCGTCTGGCTGCAGTCCGTGCTGGCAGGCCGATTGAGTCCGCAGTCGATGACGGGTGGCTGGGCGGTGACCCGACCAGACCCGGTACCGGCGGTCTTGACCACGACGGCGTTCGGCTGGTCGTAGGTGATGGTGGCCTCGCCGTGCCCTACCTGCACGCCCGCCTCGAGGGTGGCGGTCGTCGGCCAGCTCGATCCACCGCCGGCGGCCGAATCGCCCTGTGACGCGCCGCCTCCGAAGTAGCCGCCGCCACCGCCGCTGCCCTCGCCTGCGGCGTCGCCGCCACGGCTGCCGACGCCGGCCGCGAAGCCTGCGCCGG
>JAURVW010000142.1 GCA_030655275.1 Solirubrobacteraceae bacterium | reverse complement strand
CGGGCCGCGTCGAGGCGCTGCGGAGGTTGTAGACGTCTAGGGAACCAAAACCTGCACGGCGTCGAGGAACATCAAGGGCGCTGCGCAGGTTGTGGACGTCCGGGCGACAAGAACCTGCACAGCGCGAGCCAGACGCCCTCGACGGCATTGCACCGAGATCCAGGTGCGAGTTTCCGCTGCCAGGCAGCGGAATTCCGCCCCTACTTCCCGGAGTTGACATAACTCGGCCTCCCGAGGCCCGACGACGGCCATGGGCTCGCTGCGCAGGTTGTGGACGCGTGGGCGACCAAAACCTGCGCAGCGCCGAGGAGCCCCAAGGGCGCTGCGCAGGTTGTCGAGCTCTGGGCGACCAGAACCTGCGCAGCTCGGTGCAAGGAGACGGGCGTCAGCACGGCTCATGAGGATCGGTGCCGAGACAGGCGTTGGTCGTCCGCCGGCAACGGCGGCGGCACGTGCCGCCGGGTCGGCCTGGGTGCCTCTCCGCTGAGGCGCGGGGTGGTGGGCCGGGGCGGGCCGGGCTGGCGTTGGGCTGAGTCGGGCCCGGCGGTTGACCGGGCGGGGGACGGCGAACCGAGGACGCCTTTCGGTGACCCAGCCGGAGAATCGTCCTTGGTTGCACCCCAGCCCGAGCAAGAACGGCCGGTTTTCCGTCGCTGAAACGGAAAAGTGTCCGCAGTTCGCCCGCCGCCGATGCCCCGCAAGGCCCGCCGACGTCCCCCGCAACGCCGCCGAGTTCGCACTAACCCACCGACTGCGCACCAACCCGTCGGCTCCGCTCCAGGGCCCGCCGATCTCGCAGCCAGGCCAACGCCACCAGCCAGCGCCGCCCGCCCGCACCCTCGGTGCGGAACGACCAGCCCGCACCTCGTCTCAACCGGCAACAGCCGCGCACGGGCCCGTCGACCCACCAATGCCCCCGCCGCCGAAGACCCGGACCGGGTGACCTGATCGGGGCCGCGACCGGCCCGCCGCCAAGCCCAACCGACTCACGTTTGAGTCCGCCCTGCGCCATTCCGGTGCTGCCGCTTCGCGCCTTCGCGCCTTCCCGTTGGTCGCGTCGGCGCGGCGCGGCGCTCGCGCGTCGGCGCGTCCTCGGCACGATGACGCGCGCCGTCGAGGCGCAGCTCTCGCCCTCCTATTTCGCGGCCAGCTTGTACACCGTGCCGCCGAGGCTCGCGGCGTACAGCTCACCGTCGGCGTCGGAGCCGAAGCTCGAGAGCTGCGCGACCGTCTCGGACTCCTGGCGGATCGGGCCGACGCCTTGGCCGTCGGGCTCGACCGTCCAGAGTCGGCCGTTGCAGAAGTCGCCGTAGACGTAGCGACCTTTCAACGCGGGCACAGCGGTGCCGCGGTAGATCTCGCCGCCGGTGACGGAGCAGCCGCCCGCATCGTCGTGGCGGTAGGTGATGACGGGCCAGATCAGCTCGCCGGAACCCGCGAGTGCGTCGCTGCCGGCGTCGTCGCGCTGGCCACCTTCGAACACGCTCCAGCCGAGGTTGGGCGGGGTGGGGAGGTCGAGCGGGATGCGGTCGATCTCCTCGATCTCGTTCTGGCCGACGTCGGCGACCCACAGCTCGTTCGTGGTGTCGTCGAACCAGAAACGCCAGGGGTTGCGAAGGCCGTAGGCGGCGGTCTTCCACGACGGCTTGTTGGTCGGCGTCACCGTGGCGACCAGGATCTTCGCGAGCTTCGTGCCGAGCTTCTGGCCGTTGCGCTGCGGGTCATCGCCGCTCCCGCCGTCGCCGAGGCCGAGGTAGAGCAGGTCGCCCTTGCCGAACGTGAGCTGGCCACCATTGTGGTTCGGGAACGGCTGCTTCTGCGTGAGGAGGGTGCGGACCAGCCTGGCCCTCTTCGCCGTCGATCCGATCTTCCACAGCTCGACGCGCGTGTCGCCTGCGCGGTTGGTCGAATGCAGTACGACGAGCTTGTTCTTCGCGTAGCCCGGCAGGAACGCGACGCCAAGCAGGCCGCGCTCACCGTCGGCCTTCGTGCGCTTCGCGATCGTGAGCTTGACGGCCTTCTTCGAGCCGTCGAGTCGCAGGAGTTGCCCGCCCTG
>JAURVW010000140.1 GCA_030655275.1 Solirubrobacteraceae bacterium | reverse complement strand
GCTCACGCGACGACTTTGCGCGAGTTGTGCGTCGACTGCAACCGGATGTTGCGCGGGGTCGCCGCTCGATGCCGCCCGCGATCGATGCGGGACGGCCCGCCGGGTGGCGGGCCGTCGTGTCGCAGGGTTGCCGGTGGCTTCAGCGGCGACCGCCTTGCAGGATGCCGTCCGCCGGGCTCTTGGCCGGGTCATGCCAGCTGCCGGTGACCTGCCCCGTGATGAACGCCATCGTGCCGGTCTTCGTGCTCGCGTCGGCGGCGTAGGTGAACGCGCCGGTGGCCGGGTCGGTGATCGTCACGGTGCAGGCGAAGCTCGCGCCGGTGAGCCGGTCCATGCAGCCGCTGCTGCCGTTGGCGCGCATGAAGAGCACCGTGCCCGCGCCGCTGGTGTCGCCCGAGGCGATCAGGTCCCAGGTGCCCTGGTACGACGCGGCCGTGAGGGCCGGCGTCAGCGACGGGTCGTTCACCGGCACGCCGAGCTGCGTCAACAGCGCCGCGGTGGCGGTGGTGGTGAGGCGCCCCGAGTTCGCGACCGACGGCTTGGTCTTGTAGCCGTAGAAGACCTGGCCGGCGCGTTCGATGAAGACGCGCTGGTAGTTCAGCGAGGCCGCCTGCGCCGGCGGGTTGACGAGGGTCAGCGCGCGGCCGTCGCCGAGGGTCTCGATCTCGTAGCTGCCGGTGCCGATCACGACGCAGTTGCGGATCGAGCCGTTGCTGAAGCGCTCCTTGCAGGCGTAGTAGGTGACCGGCCGCGTGCCGGTGCCGACGAAGGCCAGGCGCAGCAGCGTGTTGGTCGTGAAATGACCGGGCGCCGGGCCGCTGTTGATCGGCGCGGTGCCGATCTTCGCGAGGCTCAGCGTGCTGTTGCCCCACCACTCGTTCTGCGGGCCGCTGCTGTAGGAGACGCCTTCGTAGACGAAGGTGTTCGGCGCGTAGGCGCAGGGCGTGCCGGTCTTCGCGGCGATCATGCCTTCGAGCGTGGTGCTGTTGTGGCCGCCGGTCGCGCTCTCGGGTGAGTTGCAGCCGGTGCCCGCGGGTTGCGTCATGGCGTTGCCGCCGGCCGAGACCTCGGGGGTGTATTGCGACGCCACGCTGCTGACCGCCGGGAAGCCGAACTCGCCGCCCGGCAGGTAGGTGAGCGCGGTCGTCAGCACGGGGTTGCTTTGGTAGAAGACGGCCGAGTTCGCGGGGAAGGTCGCGCTGCCGAGCACGGCCGGGTCGTCGATCGACAGGTTGTCGTAGCCGGCGGCGCGCCATTGGGCGTAGACCTCGGCCATCGTCTTGCCGGAGACATCGAGCACGCTGCGCGTGCCCTTGCCGGTCTCGCGGTCGTTGCAGTAGGAATAGGTGTTGGCACCGAGCGCGTCGCGCACGGTCGAGGTGCTGGCGGTGTCGATCTCGCAGGCGACCCACGCGCTGCCGTTCCAGTTGCGATCGCTGTTGCGAGCCGGGTCGGCGCCGCTGCCCCAGACCGCGACGACGCCTTCGCTGGCGCGCTCGCGGCGGTCGACGTAGTAGACCTTGCCCGCGGCATCGGGCGTCACCTTGCCAAGGCCCGGGATCTCGGTGCCTTCCTTGATCTCGGTGCCATCCAGCAGCATCTTGCCCATGGTGACGAAGACGCGGCCCG
>JAURVW010000295.1 GCA_030655275.1 Solirubrobacteraceae bacterium | reverse complement strand
CGTGCCGAGCGCTGCGCCGTGGATCCACGACGCCGTCGACCGCCCACCACCCTTCGGCCGGTGACGACCCAGCGACGTCGCGTAGGCCGCGCCGACGAGACCGAGCACGCCGCCCACACCGACCCCGGCGATCCCCCACCCCACACCGAGCATCGCTGCCCAGCGCGCAGAGCGGTTGCCGTCGTAGTACGAGAGCGCGTAGTAGGCGAGCGACCCGGCGGCGATGATGACCGCGCCCGCCAGCGCGCCATAGAAGAGCCCGGAAACGCCACGCCGCCAGCCACCGATCGCGCCGCCGGCAAAGCCGGCGATGAGCCACGGCCCACCGAGCCGGGAGAACTCCCACGAGCCGACGAAGACGCGGTCGCCGGTGGTGTTGCCCATCAGGCCGAGCGCCGCCGCTCCCATGAGCGCCAGGAGTGCGACGACGATCACGGGCACCGGGCGGGACGCAGCCGGGGCCGGGGCCGCCGCGCGGCGATAGGCGTTAGGGATCGCCCGCGAGGGCGAAGCGCGCACGGGGTCGAATTCGCGGGTGGTCACGCATTCGATGCTGACACGGTCCGTTCCGCGTCCGCCCCGGTTCCCGTGCCTATGCTCCGTGCCATGGCTGCCGCACCGACCGGACCAAGGGCGAATCCGCCCGCGATCGCGGGCGTGAAACGCTCGTTCGTGGAAGCACGCGGTGTGCGGTTCCACGTGACCGAGTCCGGGCCGGCGAACGGGCGACCGGTGATCGCGTTGCACGGCTGGCCGCAGCACCACTGGGCGTACCGCGACCTGCTGGCCGACCCGCCGGACGGCCTCCGGATCATCGTCCCGGACCTTCCGGGCTACGGCTGGTCGGGCCCGGCGCCGCACCGATGGACGAAGGAGGACGTCGCCGCGGACGTCATCGCGCTGGCCGACGCCCTCGGGCTCGATCGCTTCCTGCTCGTCGGGCACGACTGGGGCGGTTTCATCGGTTATCTCATGGTGCTCGGGGCGCCGGAGCGGATCGACGGCTACCTCGCACTCAACATCGCCCACCCGTGGCAGACCCCGCGCACGTTCACCCCGCACCTCTGGCGGTTCCTGCTCTACCAGCCGTTCGTCGCCTCGATCGGCGTGCCCCTGCAGCTGCGTACGGACTACCTGGAGAAGGTGATCTTCCGGATGGCCGCGCCGACACTCGATCGCGACGTGGTGCGGGTCTACACCGAGCGATTTCGCGATCCCGTCGCCGCGCGCGCCGCTCGCGACACCTACCGCACGTTTCTCACCCGCGAGCTTCCGGCGATCGCCCGCCATGGCGAACGGCGCCGCGCGACCGTACCGATCCGCGCCCTCTTCGGCGAAGGGGACACGGCCATCAGCCCGGCCCTGGCCTCCGAGCGCACCGCACTCGCCGACGACTACACGCTCGAGATCTCCGGTGGCGGCCACTTCATCGTCGACGAGCGTCCCGATCTCGTGCGCGACGGGCTGCGCTCGCTGGCCGCCGAGACGGCCGCGGCGACCGGCTGACCCGACCTTTCGGCGGGCCGTCATGCAGAAGAGCCCGTGGCCGGCGACCCGGTTCAGCCGCGGCGCCGGACGATCTCGGCGATCCAGATCGGCGCGAACGGCGACGTGCAGCCCGGCGGCGTCGGATAGTCCTTGAGCACCTCCAGGCGCTCGCCGATGTCGATCGCGCGCGGCCGCAGTCCAGGGTGCTCGATGCCGATCTGCGCGAGACAGTGGTTCATCGACCACTGCAGCGTCTTCGGCGCCGACACGAGCTCGGCCTCGATCTGGTCGAGCAGCGCCGGGAGATCGAGGACGTCGGGGTCCTTGGCGACGCGATCGGTGGTGAGTGCCCAGCCGGCGCTCGCGACGACGGGATCGGGGTCCGGGAACCACCGTCCGCGGAGCGCCTCTGCGTGTGGACTCTTCTTCACGACGTAGTTGATGAGCCAGTCCTGGACCTTGGACGTGCGCGCATCCCGGACCATGCCGTCGAGCTCGTCGACGTCGAACGACTTCGGCCGGCAGATCAGCAGGGCGAGCAACCGGGCGGCGGAGTCGCCGGTGGCCCACAGCTCGCGGGCGAGCTCGTGCTGCGTCTTGAGGCGCTTGGCGATGGCGCGCAGTTTCGTGAGATTGACCGCGTGGTCGTCGCCGTGGCGGACGTTCACCGCGCGGATCTTCTCCTCCTGCAGGTCACGCAGCTCCTCGAGCAGCGCGTCGACCGACGGGAGGTCGGGGCTCGTCGCGGTGGAGGCCGAAACGGGACCAGGTGTCATGCCGGCGATCGTACCCCGGCCCACGGGTGATCGCCAGGGGTCAGCCGAACGACGCGAAGAAGGTGGTTCCCTCGCCCGGCGTAGACGAGAGCCAGACGTCACCGCCGCGGTTGCGGCAGACGAGCCGGCAGAGCGCGAGGCCCGTCCCCGACCCCTCCGACCCGGCGTCGAGCTGTCGGAACAGCGTGAAGACGTTCTCGCGATACATGTCCTCGATCCCGATGCCGCGGTCGGCGACCGTCAGGACGACCGAGTCGCCCGCGACCGTCCTGACCGCAGCGGGGAGCGTCGATTCCTCCGCGGCCTCCACCAGGGTGGTCGCAGCGACCGTGACCTGCGCGGGGCCGTCCGAGTACTTGATCGCGTTGCCGACGAGGTTGAGCAGCAGCTGACGGAGCGCCGTCGGATCGACGAACAGCCGTGCGTCGGACACGCTGATCCGGGCATCCTCAGGCGGGCGCAGCAGCTCGACGACCTCGGCCATCGCCGTCCCGAGCGAGACCTCGACCGGCATCCAGGCGCCTGTCCCGCCCTGGGCGTAGGCGGCGAGTCCGTCGAGCATGACCCTCATCCGGTCCGTGA
Organism: Solirubrobacteraceae bacterium; assembly: GCA_030655275.1. Taxonomy (GTDB): domain Bacteria; phylum Actinomycetota; class Thermoleophilia; order Solirubrobacterales; family Solirubrobacteraceae; genus JAGIBJ01. Next base: position 476 of record JAURVW010000295.1, on the reverse strand, counting down.
GGGCGAGCAGATGCTCGAGATCTTGCTCGGCCGCGCCGGACAGCTGCTCGCGGGTGTCCTCGACGAAGAACTCGAGGCCCATTCGGAGCCCGCGGAGTGGCGCCCGGAGGTCGTGGGCGGCAGCGTGGGAGAAGGCCTCGTACACCTCGTTCGCGCGCACGAGCGCGTCGTTGCGCGACACGAGCGCCTGCTCGAACATCCGTCGCTGTCCGAGTTCGACGAGGGTCACCCGGATGATCGAGATCGCCCCGCCCTCGTCGCGCGAATGGACGGCGGCTCCGAACAGCACCGGCAGCACGCTCCCGTCGGCGCACCGCAGGTCGAACGACATCTGTTCCACGTCGTGGCCGGCGATCAACATCGGCAGGCAGTGGGTCTCGTAGAGGATCCGGTTGCCCACGGTGAGCAACGACACGAACGACCTGCCCCCGAGGAGCTCCTCGGCCGGGTACCCCGTCCACGAGACGAAGGTCGCG
>JAURVW010000131.1 GCA_030655275.1 Solirubrobacteraceae bacterium | reverse complement strand
CGCCGCTCCGAGATCGCGTTCGCCCTGCTGGCCCTCGAGCACCGTCGTACCGTGAGCCGCGACGAGCTCGCCGACGCCCTCTGGCCCGAACTCCTGCCCGACACGTGGAACGCCGCCCTCCGCGGGGTCCTCTCCGACGTGCGACGTTTCCTGCAGCGCGCCGGGTTCGACCCTGCACAGGTGCTCCGCACCGAGCAGGGACGCCTCCAGCTCGAGCTGCCGCCCGGCACGAGTGTCGACGTCGACGAAGCACGGGCCGACCTCGCCGAGGCCCGCCGGTTGCTCACCGCCGGTGAGGCCGCGGCCGCGGCCGCCTGCGCCGGTCGCGCCGCCGACGCCGCCGCCCTGCCCTTTCTCTCCTTCCACGACGAGGGGTGGGCCGCCGTGGTGCGCGGCGACCTGGACCGCCTCCACATCGACGCCCTCGAGGTGCAGGGCAAGGCCCTCGCCGACGCGGGCGACCCGCGCGCGGCCCTGGCTGCCGCCGACCGTCTCGTGCGCGCCGACCCGTACCTGGAGTCCGCGCACCGCCTACGCATCGCGATGCTCGGCGCCACGGGTGATCGCGCCGGCGCGCTGAAGGCCTACGAGCGCTGCAAGGAGCTGCTGGCGGCCGAGCTCGGCATCTCGCCCTCGCCCGCGACGGCGGAGACGCTGCGGGCCGCGCTCGACGGCGCTCCCGCCGGGCAGCCCTCGCCGGCGGTCTCCGGGCACGCTCCGGCCGTCACCGACGCCGGTGGAGGCGCGGTGCGGTTCGTCGCGCCGCGCTTCGGGCGCTACTCCGTCCTCGTGGTGGAGGACCACGACTTCCAGCGCCGCACGACGCTCGCCCTCCTGCGCGGCCTCGGCGTCGGCACGCTCCAGGACGCCTCCGACGGGCAGGCGGCGCTCGCGCTCCTCGACGACGAATCGGCCACGCCCGACGTGATCGTCTGCGACATCGACATGCCCGGCATGGATGGCGTCGAGTTCATCCGCAACGTGGCCGAGCGACGGCTCGCGAGTGCGGTCGTGATCGCGAGCGGGCTCCACGAGCGGGTCCTCGAGACGGTTCGCGCCGCCTCGGAGGGCTATGGGCTGCAGGTGCTCGGCGCCGTCAGCAAACCGCTCACCGCGGCGGCCCTCGACACGATGCTCTCCGGGTACCGGCCCCAGCGCCGCAGTGCCGCAGCCACCGACGATCCGTCGGCGGCGTTCGGCGAGCTCGCCGCGGCGCTGCGTGACGGCACCCTCCCGGTGGCGTTCGCCCCGGTGATCGACCTGAC
>JAURVW010000129.1 GCA_030655275.1 Solirubrobacteraceae bacterium | reverse complement strand
GCAGGAGACATGGGCGTCGGTGTCGCACAGCGACGACGCCGTCGCGATCGCCGTCAGCACCGCCGGCCCGATCGGGGTCGACGTGGAGTCGATGCGTCGCACGACGAATCTCGCCCCGGCCGTGCAGGAGGCCGTCTTCACGAAGGACGAGCGGGCCGAACTCTCGGCGATCGCCGTGCCGGAGCGTCGCGCCGCCGCCCTGCGCCTCTGGACCCTGAAGGAGGCGGTGCTCAAGTCGACCGGTGACGGCCTCGTCCGCGCACCCTCCACGCTCTCCGTCGCCGATGTCGCCGGGCTTCCGTGGCTCTCGCGCTTCGACGACCGCGTCGATCTCGTCGGCGGGACGCAGCTCTTCGCGCTCGAGCCGGCCGTCGAGCCCTACGTGATCGACGACCCGGACGACACCGGCGTCCCGAGCGCGATCGACACCCCGGGCGAGTACGTCGCCTCCCTCGCGCTCCTCACCGCCGAGGCCGTGCGCATCGAGCAGCGCGACGCGGCCGAGCTGCTGATCGGCTGAGCCCAGCGGCGCCGGCGCCGGCGTCATCCGAGCTGGGCGCTGAGCAGGTTCTGGCGCTCTGGGGCGTCGACGACCTGCGCAGCGGCGCCACGTCCCCTCGCGCCTCAGGCCGTGGTGGCCAGCTCGCTCGCGGTCAGCGCTTCGGCGACGACCCGCGCGATCTCGTCGAGCGGCCCGCGGCGCGGCATCTCCGGATGCGTGCAGTCGAGCGTGGTGACCGCCACCGTGCCGGAGGTGTGGGCCTCCCAGGCCGTGGCGTCGAGCCAGTCCTCGGCCCGTGGCGCGCCCGCGAGGAAGAACAAAACGTCGCCCCGGGCGGGCGCCGTGCGGTGCTCGCGCATGAGCCGGCTGCTCGCCAGGACCGTGTCGGCCATGCGCTCGAAGGTCTCCGGGCCGAGGCTCGCCAGCGCGCTGCCCTCACGCTCGAGCGCACCCAGCACGGTCTCCAGGGTCGGGCCGTCGCCGTGGAGGTCGCGCGCGTCGAGGCCGCCCATGTAGAGCAGCGCCAGGAGCGTGTCGGCGGGGCTCGGCGGCTCGCGATCGGCCCACTGCTCGCCCGGGTAGGCATCGAGGAGGGCCAGCACGCCGGTCTCGCGGCCCCGCGCTTGCAGCTCCGCGACGACGGCCTGCGCGAGCACGCCGCCGATCGACCAGCCGAGCACGTGGCAGATGCCCTCGGGCTGCTCCGCCTCGACGAGATCGGCGTAGCCCGCGGCGAGCGCGACCAACGTGGCGGGCATGGCCTCGCCGCGGATCCCCGGGGCCTGGATCGCGTAGATCGGGCGGTCCTGGATGGTGCGCGCGAGCCCCGCGTAGCACCAGCCCACGCCGCCGGCCGGATGGATGCAGAACAGCGGAGGCCGCTCCCCACCCGCGCGCAGCGTGAGGAGCGGCTCGAGCGCGGCGAGGTCGCCGCCGTCGTCGATCCGGGCGGCGAGGGCCTCGGGTGTCGGCGCCGCGAAGAGGGCGCCGAGCGACAGCGGCACGCCGAGGCGCGTGCGGATCATCGATGCGAGCCGCGCCGCCAGGAGCGAGTCACCGCCGAGGTCGAAGAGGCTCTGGTCGGCGCCGACCGCCGCTCGACCGAGCGCCTCGGCGAAGAGTTCGCCGAGCGCCTGCTCCCGCGGCGAGGCCGGAGCCCGGCCGCCGCTCACGCCGTCGTCCTCGTCGCTCGACAGGCCGTCCTCGATGGCCGGCAGTCGGCGGCGGTCGAGCTTGCCGTTGGCGCTGAGCGGGAGGTCGTCGACGAACGCGAGGGCCACCGGCACCATGTAGTCCGGGAGGCGCTCGGCGGCATGCGCGACGAGGTCGTCGGCGGCGGGCTCGGCGCCGAGGCCAGCCGGGACCACGTAGGCCACGAGGCGCGGCGCACGGCCCGTCTCGTCGACGGCCGCAGCGGCACGGGCAACGAGCGGATGGCCCGCGAGGACCGTCTCGATCTCGCCGAGTTCGATGCGCAGCCCGCGCAGCTTCACCTGATCGTCGGTCCGGCCGAGGTAGTCGATCGCGCCGTCGGGGCGCCAGCGGGCCACGTCGCCAGTGCGGTACATCCGCGGCGCCTGGCCGGTCGTCCGCTCCCCCGCGGTGCCGACGAGGGCCGCACCGCCCGAGCCGGTGGCCGCAGCCGGGTCCGTCGCCAGCACCCATTCGGCGTGGAAGGGGTCGACCACGAAACGCTCGGCCGTGAGCTCCGGTCGGCCCACGTAGCCGCGCGCGAGGTTCGCGCCGGCCAGCCACAGTTCACCGGGGGCGCCGACGGGCGTCGGTCGGCCGGCATCGTCGAGCACGTAGGTGCGCGTGTTCCAGATCGGGCGTCCGATCGGGATCGGCCCGGCGGGAGCGCCGGGCGAGCACGTCCAGGCGGTCACGTCGATCGCCGCCTCGGTAGGGCCGTAGAGGTTGTGGAGCGGCGCGGGGAGCACGCCGTGGTAGCGGGCGACGGTCGTCTCGGGGAGGGCTTCGCCGCTGCAGATCACGTGCCGGAGGCCGGTGCAGTCTCGGGCGGTCGGCTCGTCGAGGAAGAGGTCGAGCATCGACGGCACGAAGTGCAGCACCGTCACCGACTCGCGCTGGATGAGTTCGGCGAGGTAGGCCGGGTCGCGGTGGCCACCGGGCTCGGCGAGGTGGATCCGCGCACCGCGCAGCAGCGGCCACGTGAGCTCCCAGACCGAGACGTCGAACCCGTACGGCGTCTTCTGCAGCACGGTGTCGCCGGGGCCGATCGGCGCGAGCGACTGCATCCACTCCAGACGGTTGACGATCGCGTCGTGCTCGACCATCACGCCCTTGGGCCGTCCGGTCGACCCCGACGTGTAGATCACGTAGGCCGGGTCGTGCGGGGCTGGCGCGTCGGCCGGGCCGTCGGCTGGGGGAGGACCATGCACCACGCGACCGCCCCCGTCGATCCGCACCGCCGCGCCCGCCAGCGCCGGTACCTGCTCGGCGACACGTTCGCTCGTGAGTACGCAGGCCGGCTGCGCGTCGGCGATCACGTACCGGAGGCGCTCCGTCGGCAGTTCGGGATCGATGGGGAGGTAGGCAGCCCCGGCGAGCAGCACGGCGGTGACCGCGACGGACAGGCCGACCGACCGCTGCAGCCCGAGGCCGACGACCTGGCCCGGGCCCGCACCGGCGCCCCGCAGCACCGCGGCGAGCGCCTCGGCCCGCGCGTGCAGCTCGGCATAGGGGATCGACTCGTCGGCGTCGGAGACGGCCGGGGCCTCCGGCGTGGCGGCGAGCTGGGCACGCAGCCCGGCGGTGAGCGTGGTCCGCGGCACGGGGTGCGTGGTCGCGTTGAACTCCGCGATCACCTGCAGGCGCTCTGCGGGCGTGATCGTCGGGAGGGCCGCGACGGGGCGACCGGTCGCGCCGGGCGCCGCGCAGGCCTTGAGCGTCTCGACGAGCCGGTCCAGCTGCTGGGCGACCTCGGCCTGGTCGTAGCGCGACGCATGGCCGTCGAGCGTGAGCTCCAGCTCGCCGCCGGGCAGGTCGGTCGCGATGAGGGAGAGATCGTCGACGGGCCCCGTGGCGAGGTTGCGGATCCGGGCCGTCGCCTCGCCGATGGTCAGCGCGCTGACGTACGGCTTCAGGTTGATCTGCGGTCCGAACAGGGCGCCACCCGGCACGAGGCGGGCGAGCTCCTCGAACCGCAGCCGCTGATGCTTGCGCGTGATCTTTAGCTCGGCCTGGATCGCGCCGACGAGCGCCGCGAGCGACTGCCGCGGATCGACCTGCACCACGAGCGGGACGATGTTGACCGCGATCCCGGGGGCGCGGCGCACCGGACCGCCGCGGGCGAGCACCGGCATCGCGAACACCTGTCGCGCCGAGCCCGTGAGCGACTGCAGATTGGCGGCGACGCCCGCGATGAGGAGCTCGGGCCAGCCCGCGCCGACAGCGGCGGCCGCCTCGGCGAGCCCGGCCGGGAGTCGGCGCGAGGCGCGCACCGGCGGGGCGGGC
>JAURVW010000126.1 GCA_030655275.1 Solirubrobacteraceae bacterium | reverse complement strand
GAGCCCGGGTTCTCCAGCGCGGGGAGCGCCGAGGCGCGCACCAAGATCGTGCGCACCGCCCAAATATCTCGAAAGATCCGATACTTGAGCGCGGTCTGATCGAGGTAGTCGACCCCCGCCGAGCCGCCGGTTCCGGTGCGTCGCCCGATCATGCGTTCGACCATGCGGGCGTGCCGCTGACGGAAAACCACGAACGCCTGCTCGAGCGCGACGAGGGCGTCGAGCACCTCGCGCGGCCACGCGAGCAGCGGCAGCTCGCGGTAGCTCTCGAGAAAGACGAGCGCGGCGCGGATGCGGGCCGCCGTACGTCGGGCCTCGGGAGCCTCGACTTCTTCTGCGAGCAGATAGGCGCGGGTGGCCTCTTTTTCGCGCGCGTAGCGACCCGCGAGACGAACCTCGTCCTCTGGCGTGAGCGCGCTCGTCGTCGCGAGCGCCATCGTGTGGTCGGTCGCCACCGAGTGCGCGGCGAGGTAGGCCTCGGCGAAGGCACGCACGTTCGCCTCGTCGTTCGGCTCGTCCGGGAGCGAGCCCTGGATCGGCGTGCGAAAGAGCCACGCGTGCACCGCGTCGCGGAGGGTGGGCTTGTCGCCGAGGCGCGCGTCGACGCGCTTCGACGCGGGGGACTCCGCGCCTCCGGGGCCGCGGAGGGCCTTCATGTAGGAGCCTTCGCCGCCGAGGGAAATACGCTCTTCGTCGCCGAGGCCGAGCAAGATCTCGATCTCGCGGAGCTGCGCCGATTGAAAGCCGCTCGCGGGGGAGAGCTTGTCCCGGAAGGCGAGATAATCGCGGGTCGTCATCGTCTCCATCACCTCGAAATGCTCCGCCATTTTACGGAACAAGAGATCCATCCGGCGGATGCCCCGCACCGCGCTCGCGAGCGACTGCTCCGGCACCCGAGGTCGCGCGAAGAGGTTCCGCACGGTCACGAGCTCGCGGAGGGCGAGCTTCATCCAGAGCTCGTCGATCTGGTGCACGACGATGAAGAGCACCTCGTCGTTTTCGAGCTCCGCGTCGGTGCTCGCGATCCCGTTCTGGAGACCGAGGAGCT
>JAURVW010000124.1 GCA_030655275.1 Solirubrobacteraceae bacterium | reverse complement strand
CTTGCCGTTCGTCCCGGTGATGAGCAACCAGTCGGCGGGCGTGCCATCGGCACGGAGGACCTTGTCGCGGACGCGCCAGGCCAGCTCCACGTCGCCCCAGATCGGGACGCTTGCGTCCTGCGCCCAGCGGATGACCGGATGCGACGGCGAGAACCCCGGAGAGGCGATCACGACATCGGGCGCGAAATCCACCAGTGCGGCCGGGACCGTGGCGAGCGAGCCGAGCTCGAGGCCGACGCCGATCACGGGCAGCAGACGGGCGTACTCCTCTTCGGCGGTCTCGCTGAGCACGAGCACCTCGGCGTCGAGCTCGGCCAGCGTGTCCGCCACCGAGAAGCCCGTCATCGAGAGGCCGAGCACCGCCACACGCAGGCCCAGCCAGTCGGCGTGCCAACTCGTCAGGGTGCGAAGGCGATCAGCCGACACGCGTGAGCCATTCGACGTAGAACAGTCCGATGGCCGACACCGCGAGGAGGCCGGCGATGATCCACATGCGCACCACGATCGTGATCTCCGACCAGCCGCGCATCTCGAGATGGTGGTGGAAGGGACTCATCAGGAAGAGCCGCTTGCCGCGGGTGACCTTGAAGTAGGCGCGCTGCAGGATGACGGAACCGGAGGAGATCACGAAGACACCCGCGATCACGAGGAGCAGGAGCTCGGTGCGGGTGAGGATCGCCATCGCGGTGACCACGCCGCCGATCGCCATCGACCCGACGTCGCCCATGAAGACCTTGGCCTTCGGCGCGTTCCACCACAGGAAACCGATGAGTCCCGCGGCGAAGGATGCGGCGATGATCGCGAGGTTGAACGGGTCGCGCACCTCGTAGCATCCGCCGAGCGAATCCGGGTCGCCGCCGATGCACGGCTGCTTGAACTGCCAGAAGGCGATGACGCTGTAGGCGCCGACCACGATCACCCCGGCGCCGGCCGCCAGACCGTCGAGTCCGTCGGTGAGGTTCACGCTGTTCGATGTCGCGACCCCGATGATCGAGATCCACGCCAGGTACAGCACCCAACCGAGGACCACGCCGAACGCGAAGAGGTTCAACCAGGTGATGTCGCGGAACAGAGAGATCGCGGCGCTCGCCGGCATCTGTCCGAACTTGTTCGGGAAATTCAGCGCCACGATGCCGAACGGGACCATGACGAGCAACTGACCGACGATCTTTCGCCA
>JAURVW010000118.1 GCA_030655275.1 Solirubrobacteraceae bacterium | reverse complement strand
GCAGGAGGTGTTCGCCGAGCGGGGCCTCGGCGCACCGCTCGAGGACATTGCGGCTCGCGCCGGCGTGAGCGTGGGGACCCTCTACAACCGCTTCGGTTCCAGGGAGGGACTGATCGACGGGGCCATGACGGTGCTGCTGCGCGACCAGGTGGAGGCCATCGTCGCGCGAGCAGATGCGAGCCCCGACAAGTGGTCGCGCTTCGCCGGCTACCTGCATGGCCTCACTGAGATGCAGATCCTGTCGCCGGCGCTGGCACAGTCGATCGCCCGGGCGCCCTCAGGCAGCGAGCTTGCCCAGGAGTGCGCCTCCGCCATGCAGCATGTCGCTGCTGCGCTCGAGGACGCCATCGACGCGGGGGTCGTCCGTTCCGATGCGCGCATCGACGACGTGAACGCCCTCCTGGTGGCAAACGTCGCCGTGATCTCGACGTTCGATGCCGATGCGGCCCGCCGGTTGACGGACGTGGTGCTCGCAGGCCTACGTCGATAAGCCGGCGGTCTCGTCGCTCAGCGAGCGGAGCTCGGGCCCCGTTCGACACGAACGTGATGGGCACGCTCCTGACGGTCCAGGGTGCGCTCCCGTTGCTCGTCGACGGTGCGTCGGTCGTCCTGGTGAGCTCGAACGCCTCGATCCTCGGCGGCGGAGCGTTCAGCATCTACGCGGCCTCGAAGGCGGCCGTTCGCAGCTTCGCCCGCGGCTGGGCCGTCGACCTCAAGGACCGGGCCATCCGCGTCAACGCGCTGTCGCCGGGCCCGACCCTGACGCCCGGACTGACCGGGCTGGTGCCCGACGATCAGGCCCAAGGACTCCTCGACACCCTCGCCGAGGGCGTGCCGCTCGGCCGCGTCGCCGACCCGTCGGAGATCGCGGGCGCCGCGCTCTTCCTGGCGTCGTCGGAATCGAGCTTCGTCAACGGCATCGAGCTCTTCGCCGACGGTGGCCAGTCGCAGGTCTGACGCCTACCCCGGATGCCGCGGGGTGGCCGACGGGCGGGACGGTCGGCGGCGCACCGCGGGCGCAGGGCGACCGCGGTGGGTCCGGCGAACGAGTTCGTCGGACGCCGATGAGTTTCCGTCCGCGGCGCAGTCTGCTTTCGACAGCGCCTCTCCAACCGATCCAGGAGCCACCCCATGGCCGATTCCCGCGTCTTCGTCAGCATCCCAACCACCTCCGTCAGCGCGTCGCGTGCGTTCTTCACGACGCTCGGCTTCACCTTCGACGAGGCCTTGTCCGGCGAGAGCTCCGTCTGTCTTCAGCTCAACGAGCAGACGTTCTTCATGTTGGTCGAACGCGAACTCTTCATCTCGTTCTCGTACAGCGGCAGGACCGCCGACATCGCAGGCGCGCCGGCGGCGCAGTTCAGCTATTCGGTCGACAGCCGCGAGGCGGTCGACGCCGCGATCGAGACGGCCGTCGCCGCCGGCGGCACGGAAGCCGGCGAGGCCGAGGACCATGGCGCCATGTTCACCCGCAGCTTCCTCGACCTCGACGGCCACCTTTGGGCGCCGACGTGGGTCGATCCGGCCCCGACCTCCGGCGAGGCGCCGGTGGAGCAGGGAGCTACCGCCTAGGCGTCGGCCGCGCGGGCGTACGGCCGGCGGACCGCCGAAGGCCGCCGACGGACCGGCGGGACTCAGGCCGTCGCGGCAGCCGGTCGGCCGGCAGCGGCGGGCCGGCGGACCGGTGCGCAGCAGCCCGGTGCGCAGCGCATGCCGTTGTCGGTGCAGCCGTCGCCGAACGTGGCTGCGCCGCCTCGGTGCTCCTCGATCAGGTCGGCGATCATCTCGATGAACCGTGGGTCGGCGCCGACGGTGCCGGCTCGGGCGAATGCCAGCCCGAGCTCGCGGGCCTTCGCCTCGGCCTCGGTGTCGAGGTCCCACACCACCTCGAGGTGGTCGGAGACGAAGCCGATGGGGCAGACGATCACCGCCTCCGCACCGGCCGCGGGCAGCCCCTCGAGGTGGTCGCACACGTCGGGTTCGAGCCACGGCACCTGCGGCGGGCCCGAACGCGACTGCCACACGACGTCGAAGTCGTCGAATCCCGAGGCGCTCGCGGCCGTAGCCGCGGCGGCGTGCACCTGGCGGCTGTAGAGGTGACCGCCATCGGCGGGCGGGCCCGCGTTCTTGTCGGCGGCGGTCGGGATCGAGTGTGCGGTGAACACCAGGCGCGCGCCGGTGCGCGTGCTCTCCGGCAGCTCATCGCGGGCCGCGACGATCGCGTCCGCGCAGGCCGCGCGCATCTGCGGGCGGTTCCAGAAGTGGGGGAGCTTGCGCAGGGTGAGCAGTTCGCTGCCGTGCTCGACGCCCTCACGAGCAGCCAGCGACTCGAGCGCCCGCTTGATGTCCTCGTGGTACTGCGCACACCCCGAATAGCCGCCCCAGGCGGAGGTCGCGAACACCAGCACGCGACGGTGGCCGGCGTCGTAGAGCTCGGCGACCGCGTCTTCGATCATCGGATGCCAGTTGCGGTTGCCGAACGCCACGGGCAGGTCGAGGTGGCGGTCGCCCAGCTCGACCCGCAAGCGCGCGATGAGGTCGCGATTGAGGGCATTGATGGGGGAGACGCCGCCGAAGTGCATGTAGTGCTCGACGACCTCGTCGAGGCGCTCTGGCGGGACGCCGCGACCGCGGGTCACGTTCTCCAGGAACGGCCGGACGTCCTCGGGGCCATCGGGCCCGCCGAACGAGAGGAAGAGGACGGCGTCGAACGGCTCGTCGTGGTGCGCAGTGCTCATGATGATCATCCGGTTCTGGTCGGGATCGCGATCAGCGCCTGGGCGCAGGCCCGGCGGCGATCGTCTGCGATCGCCTCAGCGGTGCGCTCGAGAGCGACACGCGGCGCCGGGCGGTCGCCCCTAGTAGTCGCGGTCTCGCTTGGGCCGCTTCTGCTCCCAGCCCTGGCTGCGCGACGGCTTGGGTGAGCCAGGTCCCTCGTCGCGCCGCAACTCGATGAGCTTGCCGGAGATGCGGGTCGACGCGAGGGCGTCCCACACCGCGGCCGGAAGGTCGGCGGGCAGCTCGACGATCGAGAAGTCCGGACGGATCTGGATCTTCCCGAAGTCGCCGTGCACGAGGCCGCCCTCGTTGGCGAGGGCGCCGACGATCTGGCGGGGCTCCACGCGGTGGCGCTTGCCGACGTTGATCCGGTAGGGCGCGAGCGGCACGTCGTTGTCCCACGTGCGCTGAGGCGCCGGGCCCCGGTTCCCGCCACGGTCCCGTGGCCCGCGGTCGCCGCGGTCACCTCGGTCTGAGCGATCACCGCGCTCGGGGCGGTCTCGGCGCGGCGGGCGCACCGGCTCGGGCTCCAGGAGCAGCGGCTGGTCGCCGTGCAGCACGACGGCGAGTGCGGCCGCCACGTCGACCTCGGCCACGTCGTGCTCGCGCACGTAGTGGGCGACGACCTCGCGGAAGAACTCGAGCTTGTCGGTCTCCGTCAGCGCGGTCGTGATCGCGTCGTCGAAGCGCGCGAGGCGCGTCTGGTTGACGTCCTCGACGCTCGGCAGGTGCATCTCGGTGAGCGGCTGGCGCGTGGCCTTCTCGATGTGGCGCAGCAGGTAGCGCTCGCGCGGCGTGACGAACGAGATCGCCTGCCCGCTGCGGCCGGCACGGCCCGTACGACCGATGCGGTGCACGTAGGACTCGGGGTCCGTCGGGATGTCGAAGTTGACGACGTGGCTGATGCGTTCCACGTCGAGGCCGCGGGCGGCGACGTCGGTCGCGACGAGGATGTCGAGGGCGCCGGACTTCAGCTGGCTCACCGTGCGCTCGCGCTGGGCCTGGGCCACGTCGCCGTTGATCGCGGTCGCAGAGAATCCGCGCGCACGGAGCTTCTCAGCGAGCGATTCGGTCTCGTGCTTGGTGCGCACGAACACGATCATCCCCTCGAAGTTCTCGACCTCGAAGATGCGGGTGAGGGCGTCGATCTTCTGCGGATACCCGACGATCAGGTACCGCTGGGTGATGTTCGGGGCGGTTGCCGTCTTGTTCTTGACGGTGATCTCGACGGGGTCGTGGAGGTACTGCTGCGAGAGGCGCCGGATCTGCTTCGGCATCGTCGCGGAGAACAGCGCGACCTGCTTGTCCTGCGGCGTCTCGGCGAGGATGATCTCGACGTCCTCGGCGAAGCCCATGTTGAGCATCTCGTCGGCCTCGTCGAGCACCAGGAAGCGCAGCTCGGAGAGATCGAGCGTGCCCTTCTTGAGGTGGTCCATGATCCGCCCCGGCGTCCCGACGACGATGTGCACGCCGCGCCGCAGGGCCGAGAGCTGCACGCCATACGCCTGGCCGCCGTAGACCGGCAGCACCCGCACGTCGCGCAGCGGCGCGGCGTACTTCTCGAACGCCTCGCACACCTGCAGGGCGAGCTCGCGGGTCGGCGCGAGTACGAGCGCCTGTGGCGTGCGCTGGTGGAGATCGAGCTGCGACAGGATCGGCAGGGCGAACGCGGCGGTCTTGCCGGTGCCGGTCTGCGCGAGGCCGACGACGTCGCGGCCGGCCAGCAGCGGCGGGATCGTCGCCGCCTGGATCGGGGACGGGCTCTCGTACCCGATCTGCCGCACGGACTTGAGGACGAGGTCGTCGAGTCCGAGCTGATCGAACGTGAGCCCCTCGGGCGCTTCGGGTGCCGTAGCGGGCTCGTGCTCGTCGTTACTCATCCATCCAAGGTACGGACTGGGGCCCTGCGGGGGCGGGGCGGGCGGTCGGGCGCCCGCCCCGCCCCATCCGGCGACGGGGCGCCCGGCGAGCTTCAGGACGAGAGCGACTGCGTGCCGATGACCGACAACAGCCGCAGCTTGTCGTGGCTCTCGCTGCCCGGTACGGCGGTGTAGACGAGCAGGTGATGGGACTGGTCGGGCTCCACGAGCGTCTGGCAGTTCAGCTCGAGCATGCCGACGTGGGGGTGGACGAACCGCTTGGTCTCGCGGGGGCGCAGCCCGATCTCGTGGCGTTCCCAGGCGGCACGGAACTCCTCGCTCTCGGCAAGGAGCTGCTCGGTGTAGCGGGCTGCTGCGGAGCCTGGTCCGCGGAGCGTGGCGACCGCGCGCAGGCCCGATGCGTAGAGCCGTGAGAGGAACTCGTGATCGCTCGGCGCGTACAGCTGCCGGGCTGCGGGGTCGGTGAACCAGCGGTAGCCGAAACTGCGCGCCGGGCCGGTGTAGCCGCTGTGGTCGCCGGTCAGCGCGACACCCATCGGCGTCTGACGCAGGGTCTCGCCGAGCTCGGTGATGATCTGCGCGGGCGTGTCGTTCAAGCGGTCCAAGATCCGCAGCAGCCCAGGGCTGACGTGCTCGCTGCTGGTCCCGCGCGGCGGCGGGTGGTGGCCGGCGAGGCGAAAGAGGTGGTCGCGCTCCTCGAGGGAGAGGTGCAGCCCCTGCGCGATCGACGCGAGCATCTGCTCGGACGGCTGCGGGCCCCGCTCGCGCTCGAGGCGGGCGTAGTAGTCGGTCGACATGTGGCTCAGCGCCGCGACCTCCTCCCGGCGCAGCCCGCTCGTCCGGCGGCGCTGACCGCGGCCCAGTCCGACGTCCTCTGGTTGGAGCGCTTCCCGGCGATGCCGCAAGAACGCCGCGAGCCCGGCCCGATCGATCTCCATGCCCCATGTCTAGCGCCCACTGCGGCTGTCAACCAGGGATCGTCGATCCCCCTCTGGCGCCGCTTCCCGGCCCTCGGGTGTGGGGGACCGTGGTCGTGTCGCGGTCTCACGATCAGGGGATCGACAGGCCCTGGATGCGGTCGGCCGAGGGCGCCACGGTAAGCAGGCCACCCCGACCGAGAGACCCCCATGGCCCGCAAGCAGACCGACATCACGATCCCCGACCTGACCGGCAAGCGCGCGGTGGTGACCGGAGCCAGCGACGGCATGGGCGTCGTCATCGCCGCCCGGCTCGCGGCAGCTGGCGCCGACGTCGTCCTGCCGGTTCGCAACGAACGAAAGGGTGCCGCCGCCGTCGACGAGATCCGCCGCCGGACGCCCCACGCGTCCGTGTCACTGCGAGAGCTCGATCTCTCGTCGCTGCAGTCCGTGGCTGCGCTCGGCCGCTCGCTGGTCGACGAAGGCGCTCCGGTCCACGTGCTCGTGAGCAACGCAGGGGTGATGACGCCGCCGGCTCGCCAGACGACGGAGGACGGGCTCGAGCTGCAGTTCGGCACCAACCACCTGGGCCACTTCGCGCTGGTCCAGCAGCTGCTGCCGCTGCTGCGCGCCGGCAGCGCGCGCATCACCTCCCAACTCAGCATCGCCGCCGATCACAACGCCGTCAACTGGGACGACCTCAATTGGGAGCGCTCCTACAGCGGGATGCGGGCCTACAGCCAGTCCAAGATCGCCCTCGGCCTGTTCGGAGTGGAGCTCGACCGCCGCAGCCAGGCAGAGGGCTGGGGCATCACCAGCAACCTCGCTCACCCGGGCATCGCCCCGACCAGCCTGCTCGCCGCCCGTCCCGAGGTGGGGCGGGCCAAGCAGACCTTCGGCCGCCGGCTGATCCAGGTGCTCTCCGCACGCGGCATCCTGGTGGGCACGGTCGGGTCGGCCGCGCTACCGGCGCTCTTCGCCGCCACATCTCCGGCCGCCCACGGCGGACGCCTCTACGGACCCAAGGGCATGGGCCATCTCGGAGGCCCGCCGGCTGAGCAGAAGCTCTTCAGCCGGCTTGCCAGTTCCGAGGACGCCGCTCGGTTGTGGCGTGCCTCCGAAGAGCTGGTGCGGAGCGCCCGGAACGCGACCGAGGGGAACGCCACGGTCTGACCGGCAGAGCCGCGCAACGGCGACCGCCGGTCAACGCGTCGACGTCATCCGGTCGGCTCGATGAAGGTGTAGAGCTTGGCGATCTTCCCGTCGCGCACGATGGCGACATCGGTACCTCGAACGACAGGTGGGCCACCGGGCGCGGCGAGCTCCCACGTGACGCGGCCGACGTCAGCGACCGCAGATGGCGCCACGCTCACGGTGAACTGCATGTCGCCGGCGTTCTCGAGCAGGCCGAGCACGAGCGCGTCGACGCCGTCCCATCCCGAACTGGAGCCCTCCGTGGCGTACGCGGATGCGTCGGCCGTGTAGATGTCCTCGATCGCCGCACGGCGACGGGCGTCGTCGCGTTCGTTGAACACCGCCGTCACGTTCGTGCTCATGAGGTTCTCGATGGTGGTCATGGTCTTGCTCCGATGGGGCTCCCGGGCCGGAACCGAAAGCTTGCCTCGGCCGTTGACACCGCGCGGGGGCCCGTCGTGTTCGTGGTGTTCAGGTCTCGCAGGCTAGGGACGTCCCGTGGGACCGGCCAGGACCTCGCTCGCCAGCACGCGGCAGGCCGGTCGACGTTCAGACCGTCGGCTCGATGTCGCGCGCACCTTCGATCACGCGAGCGAGGTCGGCCCGCGCCATGGGATCGCCGAAGGCCGGGGTGTGCGCCTGAAAGGCGCGACCATTCCTGAGCCCGTCGACGACGAGCGGGTCGAACCCGAAGGCGTCGACGAGCGTCGCGACCGTCGCGAGGTCGGCTGCGTCGTCACCTGCGAGCGCCAAGGCGATGCGGTCCTCGTCTCCGGCGGGGCGCCCGAGCTCGTCGAGGTCGTGGTAGCCGAGGTGGCTGAACGCCTTCACGAAACGGGTGGCGGCCAGTCGCTCGCGCACGATCTCGCTCGTGCCACGAGGATCCTCGGAGAACTCCGCAAGCGTGCCGTCGGTGGGTTCCCAGTAGTTCATCGCGTCGACCACGAGCTTCTCTCGCAGCCGCTCTGCGGGGAGGTTCGGGATGCTGCGGAGCGGTAGCGCGAGGATCACGATGTCGGCGCCATCGATCACGTCGGCGGTGGTCGCCGGCTCGGCGCCCGGCACGAGCACCTCGACGATCAGCGCGATGCGGTCCGGGGAGCCGGAGCCCGAGATCAGGACGCGATACCCGGCGGCTCGCGCGAGCCGGGCGAGGACGGTCCCGACCTTGCCGGCGCCGAGGATGCCGATCGTCGGTGCGGTTTCGCTCGACCGGTGGGTCCGTGGGGCATCGTCGTCGCGCACACGTCGAGGGTAGCCGCGAGCACTTGGTGGTCGGCTCAGGTGGCCGCCCGCCGCGGACCGTCCGACGCGGGCGCCGTGGAACTAACGTCGGGCGGATGCTGGACGACGAACGAGATCCTCCGTCGCCCGGCACGTCCTCGGCGTGGAGTCCGCCCAGGGCCGAGCAGATCGACCAGTTCGTGCGGGTGTTCGGCGCGCAGGAGCACAACCTTCGGAACGTCGATGTCGAGATTCCGCGCAACGTGGTGGCGGCCTTTACCGGTGTGTCGGGGTCGGGAAAGTCGTCGCTGGCGTTCGGAACGATCTACGCCGAGGCGCAGCGCCGGTACTTCGAGTCCGTCGCGCCCTACGCGCGGCGACTGCTGAGTCAGGCGGGCGTCCCGAAGGTCGACGGAATCACCGGGCTGCCGCCGGCCGTGGCGCTGCAGCAGAGCCGCGGCGCGACGAGTTCGCGATCCACCGTC
>JAURVW010000111.1 GCA_030655275.1 Solirubrobacteraceae bacterium | reverse complement strand
AAGCCCTCGAAGCCGCGCTCGATGACGCACATCGACAGGCCCTTGTGCGGGTGGTCGCCGGTGCGGATGGCCGTGACGATCAGGTCGGCGTTGATGCCGTTGGAGATGAAGGTCTTCGCGCCGTTGAGGATCCAGTCGTCGCCGTCCTTCGTCGCGCGGGCCTGGATGGCGGAGAGGTCCGATCCGGTGCCGGGCTCGGTCATCGCGAGCGCGAGGATCGTCTCGCCGGAGGCGATACCGGGGAACCAACGCTGGCGCTGCTCCTCGTTGGCCTGGGCGAGGAGGTACGGAAGACCGAGGTCGTTGACGACCGACGGGCCCATCCACGAGGACTGCACGGCTGCGTGGGCGCTCTCCTCGGCGAGGATCGCGTTGAAACGCCAGTCGTCGATGCCGGCGCCTCCGTACTGCTCCGGGATCGCCATCGCGACGAAGCCCATCTCGGCGGCCTTCGTGAAGAGGTCGCGCGGCACGATGTGCGCCTTCTTCCACGCACCGTGGTTCGGGACGACCTCGGACTTCAGGAACGCGCGGAAGCTCGCCCGGTACTCGTCGTGCGTGTCGTCGAACAGCTCGCGGCGGACGCCGAGGGTGGTGGTGGTCGTGGCCATGGAAGGTCCCTGCTCTTGGGCTGGTGGGGGTGCCGGGCGGTGGACCCGGGAGATCACCATCGTATCGAAATCAATGGAATCGGTTCCATTGTTGGCACTCCGTCCACCGACGCTCGCGGCCGCGAGCCCCGCCGTCTACGATCCGTGTGTGCCGACGACCACCCGCATGCAGCGCCGCAGCGCCGCGATCCGTGAGCAGATCGTCGATGCCGCCGAGGCGATCCTGGCGGCCGAGGGCGAGACGGGCCTCACGATGGAGGCTGTCTCATCGCAGGCCGACGTCGCCGTGCAGACCGTCTACAACCGCGTCGGCGGGCGCTCCGCCCTCCTCGTGGCCGTCGCCGAACGCGCGATGGAGCAGAACCGCGCCTACCTGGAGTCTGCGGTGAAGGCCCCGGGCCAGACGGCGATGGAGCGCATCGAGACGATCGCGTTCGCCTACGCGCACGTCGCCGAGTCGCGGCCCGAGCAGTTCCGGCTCATCACCGACCCGCCCGGGGAGCCGGAGGCGCTGCGACCGATCGAGGCCCTCATCGAGAATCAGCTCTCCGCGCTGTCGACGTTGATCGCCGAGGGCATCGAGGACGGCAGCATCCGACCGACCTTCGATCCCGACACGACCGCGAAGACCCTCTGGGCGATGGCGACCGGCGTCTGCATGATGCGCATCCGCGGCGACCGACTCCAGGTCTCGTCCGACGGACTGCCGTTGCTCGTCGAGACGGCTCGCGCGCTGCTGCAGGGCGGGATGCTCGGCAGCCCGGGCGACTGAGGCCGCCGAGTCGCAGACGCCGCGCCGGCGCTATTCCTGCTTCCCTTCTCGCGACAGGGCCTCGTCTTCGACCTGCACCAGGTACGCAGCCAGCTCGACGGGTCTGCTCAGCATCCCGCAGTGGCTGCCGTCCAGCTCATCGGGGCTGATGCCCAGCCGGTCCTGCACCATCGACCGCACGAAGGGCGCCGGGAAGAACCGGTCCTGCCGGAAGAGGACGTACCGCGTGGCGACGGGCGGCCAGGCGCCCAGCCCGCGGGTGCGGTCGGCACGTCCGCGCGAGGCGGCGTCCCTTGCCAGAGCCGGGTCGACGTCGTGGTAGAACGTCTCGCGTTCGTCGGCGGGGTCGCCCGTGCGCGGCCAGTCGGCGTACCCGCTCGCAGCCCACCAGTCGCCCGGCGCCTCGCCCTGGTGCCTCGGCATCGCGGGTACACGGATGAAGACTGCCCCAGGCGCGAAAACTCATCGCCGGTCAGCGATGAGGGCCTGGCGACACTCCCGGCTCGAAGCACCGCATGCTGCACGGCTACCGAGCGAGCGAGAAGCGGGCCGCGCGAGGAACGTTCAGAGGGTGTGCAGCGCGGCGACGACCGCGTCGGCCATTCGCTCCAGATCGGCGTCCGGCGCCTCCGCCCGGCGCACCGAGAGACGCCAGTAGAGCGCACCCGGCACGATGTCGAGCGCGAGCTCGAGATCGAGGCCCGCTCGAAGTTCGCCGCGGTCGATTGCCCGTTCGATGAGCGAGGCGGCGAGCTCACGTCGCGGGCTGCCGATGGAGCGATCCATCAGTTCGGCCAGGGCGGGGGTCCGGATCGCCTCGGCCAGGAGGTCCGGCACGATCCGGCGACCCAGCGAGTGGCCCAGGAGCGCCCGGCCGGCGCGCAGGAAGCTGAGCACGTCGCCCCGCAGCGTGCCGGTGTCAGCGATGTCGCCGGGGCGGACGGCCGCATCCGACACGGCCGCCATTACGAGGTCGAGCTTGGCGGGCCAGCGGCGGTAGATCGCAGCCTTCCCCACCCCCGCCCGCCGGGCGACGGCCTCGACGGACGTCCGGCCGTAGCCGTGCTCGGCGAGCTCGATGAGCACCGCATCGCGGATCGCGGTCGTCACGGACTCGCGCTGGATCGCGGCCCCGGCAGGGGGACGGCGGTTCGGCACGACTGGCGATGGATCCGACACGGACGCAAACCTAGCGTCCGACAGGTCGGAACGGTACCGTTCCGACGCTGCTACCTTGGATCACATGACCGATCCCGTTCCTCTCCACCAAGCTTCAGGCAGCGCCTCGCGCGAACTCGAGCCGGTGCTCGTCCTCGGCAGCACCGGGACGACCGGCCGCAGGATCGTGGCGGGCCTGCGCGCCGAAGGCGTCCCGGTCCGTGCCGCGACGCGATCGCCCGGCAAGAGCGCAGAGCCCGGTCTGGAGCCGGTCCGCTTCGACTGGGACGACCCGACAAGCCACGAAGACGCCCTCGCCGGAGCACGCGCCGTCTACGTACTGGGACCGCTCGTGTCCACCGCCCCGGAAGCGGTGCTCGTGCCGTTCATCGACCGCGCACTGGCGCTCGGGGTTCGTCGACTGGTGCTCCTCAGCGGCTCCCCGATCCGGCTCGGCGACCCAGGCCTAGGCCGGGTCCATGCGCACCTGGCGGCGTCGGGAGCCGAGTGGGCGGTGCTCCGCCCGACCTGGTTCGCGCAGAACCTCCTGGATCCCACCCATCACATCGGCGCCGCCGTGCTCGCGGGAGACGACCTCGTCACGGCGACCGGAGACGGTCGCGTGGGATTCGTCGACGCCGCCGACATCGCCGCGGTCGCCGTGCGGGCGCTGCTCGACCGGACCTCCCACGACACCGACCACCTCATCACGGGCCCGCAGGCGCTCAGCTACGACGAGGTCGCAGCCCTCCTCTCCAAGTCGACCGGCCACGTCATTCGCCATCGCGCCGTTTCCGCCGTCGAGGCCGAGGAGCACATGGTCGACGCAGGCATGCCACGCAGCTATGCCGCCGTGCTCGCCGCGATGGAGGTCGACATCGCCGCCGGCTCCGAAGCGCAGCTCACCGACACCGTGGAGCGGGTGACCGGACGAGCGCCGACAGGGCTCGGCGATGTCCTCGCCGCATCGCTCGAAGGCCGCGAGCTCGCGGCCTCCGCCACCTCGGCTTCCCCGACGGCGGTTGCGCGATGAGCGCCCCGATCCCGCCCGCGTACCTTGGCCACCTCGCGGCCGCTACCGGCCCCGACCCCGCCTCGGTCAGGGACTTCTGGGCACCGGATGGCGTCCTGGAATTTCCCTACGCCGGGAGCGTGGGAAGTGCAGGACGCCTCGACGGCGTCGACGCCATCGTCGGCTACTTCGACGGGCTCCGCACGTTCCGCGACTGGTCGTTCGAAGCGATGCGAGCCTGGAAGATCGAGGGGAGTGAGGAGTACGTGCTCGAGACCCACGGATCGGCGGTCATCATCGCCACGGGCGCGCGTTACGAACAGGACTACATCGTGCGCTTCGGCCTCACCCCGGACGGGCGACTCGCCTGGATGCGCGAATTCTGGGATCCGACCCGAGCCTGACCGGCCGGGCCTGCCTGAACCCTCAGAGTTGGCGGAGCAGGCGTGCCGGCACGCCACCCGCGAGCGCACGCGGCGGAACGTTCCTGGTGACCACCGCACCGGCGGCCACGACCGCGTCCTCGCCCACCGTGACGCCCTGGAGGATCGTCGCGCCCGCACCGATCCACACGCCGCGACCGATGCTGATCGGGGCGCTCGTGCACACCGATCGACGCGTCTCGGGTTCGAGCGCATGGCCGCCACTGATCAGCTGGACGTTGGGGCCGAGCATGACGTCATCACCGATCTCGATGCCGCCGACGGCGACCGCGGTACAGCCGTGGTTGACGAACACGTTGCGTCCGAACCGAAGGTCGCTCCCATCTGGCTGAAAGGGCGGAAGCACCCGCACCGATGCATCGACCTCCAGACCGGTGAACTCGGCCAGCAGCGCACGCATCGCCTCGAAGTCGCCGGGTCGGACGGCGTTGAAACGCGGAACGAACTCCCACGCGCGCGAAACGTCCGCGACCATCGCGCGGGATTCCTCCGAGCCGGAGGCGAAGACCGTGCCGATGGCCGGCGGGCTCATGGCGCTGCGGTCGGGATCTGGGGTCCTCACGCAAAGCAGTCTGCTCGAGCGAGGAGGCCGATGCGTGACCGATGAGTTCGTCGCGCTTCGACAGTCTCCGTATCCATGACCGACACCCACTTCCTGGATCGCGACCTGGCCCGACTGGCCTACGACGTCGACGGCCCGCTGCCGCCAGCCGACGGCCGTCGCCCGCTCGTGATGATCGGGCAGCCGATGACGGCGAGCGGCTTTGCGACGCTGACCGCCCTGCTGCCCGACCGCACCGTGGTGCGTTACGACCCGCGCGGCCTGGGTCGCAGCGAACGCTCGGACGGTGCCATCACCCAGGACCCGGCCACGC
>JAURVW010000110.1 GCA_030655275.1 Solirubrobacteraceae bacterium | reverse complement strand
CGCTCCTGCTCGTCCCCGCGGCGCTGTGCGTGCTCGGCGCTGCCCTCGTCGCTGGCGGCGCCGGGTGACGATCGGTTCGAGCATCCCTGCCCGCGCCGGACGACGATCGTTCCAGGACGACGCCCCGTTCGGCCGCCGCGTCCGCGAAACGCCCCGTCCGGCCCTCAGTCGCCGGCGCGGTTGGCTGCGTCGCGCAGCCCCGCGCGCGTGAGTCGAAGGCCGGTTCGCACGATCTGGTCGAGCTCGTCGTCGTCGACCGCCATGTGCGGCAGGCGGATGTTGGTCGCGGCCAGGCCGTACGTCGCCGCCCAGCACCAGCGCACCACGTGGCCGGGATCGAGATCGGAGCCGACCTCCTTCGTCAGCTCCGTGACGAGCGCGATCGTCTGGTCGAGGTTCGCCTTCTGCTCGTCGAACATCTCCTGCACGACGGGATCGTCGGCGACGGCGTCGTCGAGCGAGGTCAGCGCCATGAGCGTCGCGAGGCCGCGCTGCTCGAGGTAGAAGTTCATGTAACCGTCGAGCAGCGCCATCACGCGCTCCCACGGCGAGGCGGTCTCCCGCGTGAGCCCCGGGATGATGTACTGCTCGCGCAGGATGCGGTTGCCGTAGGCGTGGACCGCCACGAACATCGCGTACTTGTTCGCGAAGCTCAGATAGAGCTGCCCGACGCTCGTGCCGGCCTCCTCGGCCACCTGCTTGACGGTGGTGGATTCGTACCCGTTGCGCAGAAAGCAGCGCAGGGCGGCTTGGACGAGCTCATCTCGGCTGGGGTGTTCACCGCGGGGACGACCGGTCACACGCCAACCTTCCCACGTTCCGGGCCCCGCGTCACACATGAACGACGCAGTGGACGCGCAGGACCACCTTTCGGAACGGCGTTCTGAAACCCCCGCACGCCCTCCTTACCCTTCGTGGGGCGCGCAGTTGCCCGTCACGCGCAGGGCGCCGGCCGTTGTCCCAGGTCGGCCAGCCAAGGCGGACCGCCTCCGTCCTTGGCCCGCAATGCCCCGCAGGCTCGTCCGCTCAGACGAACGAGCCCCTGCGTCAGCCGTGACGGGCGCTCGCGTGCTCCCCGTGGGCGGGTCCAGGGGGCGGACCGGTGCTCGTGGTCGACGTCGCGTCTTCCTCGCCGCTCCACCGTCTCGCACCGGGCACCCCACCGCGTCCCACCCCGGCCTCCCACCGCATCCCACCCCGGGGCCGTAGCGAGCTGCACGATCGCGTGTAGGCACCAAAACAGGAAGGAACGCCCCCGTCGATGGGGAACTTCTCGGAGCGTCGCCGCTGGGAGGCGATCCTGCAAGCTTCGTTTCAAGGCGCCGAAATGCCTGGTAGATGAGGCCTCCTCCGGCATACCTGGGTCGTACGTAGGTCCAGGTGGGAGTCATAGATTGTCCGGTGGGAGAAAGTGGGATATGGTGAGCACCGTGAGCCGGAGAGGAGGGGTTCCTCCCACCCCTCCTCTCCGGCTCTTCTTCTTCTCATGGCGTTTCGCGGCACCTACCAGCACACGCTTGACGCCAAGCACCGCCTCACGGTTCCGGCCCGCTTCCGCGACTCGTTCGAGACGGGCGTCGTGGTCGTGATGGGCATCGATCCGTGCGTCGAGCTGTGGCGCCCGGAGGAGTACGAGGCGCACGTCGACGAGTCGACGCGCAACCTCGCCTCCACCTCGCCGCAGATGCGACAGATGCTGCGCCTCATGCAGGGCTCGGCCTTCGACACCGACCTCGACAAGGTCGGCCGGGTCGGCATGACCGAGCGGCTCCGCACGCACGGCGGCCTCGAGAAGGACGTGATCCTGATCGGCGTGGGCCGGTGCCTCGAGCTCTGGGACAAGTCCCGTTGGGAGCAGCACGACGCGAACCTCGCCGCCGAGGTGAGCATGTTCACCGCCGCCCAGCCCCACGCCGTCCCACCGACCCCGCCGGGCGCGTGATGACGGTCCACGTCCCCGTGCTCCTGGAGGAGACCCTGCGCCTGCTGGGTCCGGAGCCCGGCGACGTCGTGATCGACGCCACGTTCGGCGCCGGCGGCCACTCGCGCGCCATCGCGGAGCGCATCGGCGCCAAGGGCACGCTCATCGCGATCGACCGCGATCCCGAAGCGCGCCCGCGCTTTGAGGCGTTCGCGACCGAGGTGGCCTGCTCGACAAGGTTCGTAGCCGCCGATTTCGCGGCAGGACTCGACCTGCTCGAAGGCGAAGGAGTCCGTGCCGAGGGCGTGCTGTTCGACTTCGGGCTCTCCTCACCCCAGATCGACGACGACCACCGTGGCTTCTCCTACTCCCGCGACGCACCGCTCGACATGCGCATGGATCCTGAGCAGTCGCTCAGTGCCGCTGTCGTCATCGCCGACTGGGAACGACGCGACCTGGCGCAGGCTTTCAAGCGGCTCGGTGAGGAACGCAACGCCGGCCAGATCGCCGCAGCGATCGACCGCGCACGCCAGCTCGAGCCGATCACCACGACCGGCCAGCTCGTAGCCGTGATCGAGGACGCGATCCCGATCCATGCGCGGCTGACGGGCGGCCATCCCGCCAAGCGCGTCTTCCAGGCCCTGCGGATCGTCGTCAACGGCGAGCTCGATCAGGTCGACCGCGCCCTTCCGCCGGCGTGGCGCATCCTGAATCTCGGCGGCCGCCTGGCGGCGATCTCCTTCCACTCCCTCGAGGACCGTCGCGTGAAGCAGTTCTTCGCGCCGTTGGCCAAGGCGTGTATCTGCCCGCCCGAGCTCCCGGTGTGTCGCTGCGGTGGCGAGCCCGAGGCCGCGCTGCTGAGCGCAGGCGTCGTGACCGCCGACGAGCACGAATCCGAAACCAACCCCCGTTCCCGCTCGGCGAAGCTGCGCGCGGCCCGCAAACTGAAGGAGACGCGATGAGCGCGCTTCGCGAGACGACGCCCAGCGTCGGCCCAGGCAAC
>JAURVW010000109.1 GCA_030655275.1 Solirubrobacteraceae bacterium | reverse complement strand
CTTGCCTTCGCCCGGCGCCATGCTCGCGGCGCTCACGCGCGCCGAGATCGACGGCGCCGCCTACGACCGCGATCTGCCGGGCCGGTTGAAGACCAGCCTCTACTGAATGCCCCAATTCCCTGAACGAAAGAGTCGATGAAGAATTTCCGAACCCTCGCGCTGTGCGTGCCGCTCGCCCTGCTGCTCGGCGCCTGCGCGAGCAGCGACACCAAGCCGAAGCCACCGCCCCCGCAGAAGGTGTTTCAGAACCCTGGCAAGGCGGTCGTCACGGTCGCGCCGAACGCCGGGAGCGGCGCGTCCGTCGTGCTCGAATCGACGCAGGAATTGCGCGTCGAACTCGCGAACAGCTCGTGGTCGGTCGCGAACAACTACGACTGGGTCGTGGCCGAGGTCGACACCGCCAAGCTGAGCCCGCTCGGCTCGCGCTTCGAGCGCAGCGCGCGCGACGTCAACCCGCTCGAATCCGACGGCATCACGACCTGGCGCATCAAGCCGCTCGCACCTGGCCAGACGACGCTCAGCTTCGGCCTGCGTCGCCCCTACAGCACCGGCGCGGCGCTGCAGACGGTCACGTTCGACGTGACGATCAGGTAACGCAGGGGAAGGCGCGAACGTGGCCGACGATTTCAGCGTTCGCCTCGCCCACCGCGACGACGCGCCCGCGATCGCCGCACTCTCGCGCGACCGCATCGAGCAAGGCCTCGGCTGGAGCTGGACCGCGCCGCGCGTGCTGCGCAGCATCGGCGACCGGGGGACCAACGTCGCGGTCGCGCAGCACGGCGACCAGCGGCTCGGCTTCGGCATCATGAAATACCACGACGACGAGGCGCACCTGCTGCTGCTGGCGGTGCATGCCGATGCGGGCCGGCGCGGTGTCGGCTCGGCGCTGGTGCGCTGGCTGGAGCAGTCGGCGTTGATCGCTGGGGTCGGTCAGGTGTATCTGGAGGCACGCCTCACGAACGGCGCGGCACGGGCGTTCTACGCCCGGCTCGGCTACCGCGAGATCCAGACGCTGCCCGGCTACTACCAGGGCCGCGAGGCCTGCGTGCGGCTGGCGAAGGACTTGTGGCTGGCGCCGGTGGAGCGCGGCTAGCGTCTGAGGCGACGCATTCCCTCGATCAGCAGTTCGGACGAAGAATCAGGCGAGCACCGAGCCGCCGCGGGCGCCGCGGTCGGCATTGCCGAAAGTCGAATAGAGGGCGGTGCTTTCACGCGGCATCAGCACGTCGATCGCCCGATCGAGCGCGGCGGGGGCGCGGGCCAGCGATTCGCGTTGCGCTGCGACCTGGCCGCTGGTGTTGGCGAGGCGGTGGCGCAGCGCCGGCGGCACGGTGCCGCGGCGCG
>JAURVW010000290.1 GCA_030655275.1 Solirubrobacteraceae bacterium | reverse complement strand
CCGCCGCCGGGCGCGGGGGTCGCGCCCGGTGAGGTCGTCCCGGGCGCGGGCGTCGCGTCGGCACCCGGTGCCGGAGTGGGAGTCGGAGTCGGAGAGTCCGTGCCCGGAGCAGGCGGGGCGACGCCGTTGCACAGCGGAGTGATGAGCTCAGGGCCGATGACGCCGTCGGCATCGGTCGCGGCCGCGCGCAGGGTCACCCCGCCGTCGAGGATCTTGCCCTCGACATCGACGTCGAGTTTCCAGGCCCCCGCGTTGCCGGCGGGCGCCGTGAACACCTGCTTCTGGAACGGTCCGACCTGCACGGTCAGCGAGGTGATCGCGGTGAACTTGTCGGAGACCGTGAGCGACAGCGTTCGCGGCCGCAGGCTCGGATCGCTCTTGCAGGCCGAGAACTCGCTCGCGTTGGAGACGACGACCTTCGGATCCGTGGCGTCGGTGGGCGCGTACTTCAGGAGCACATGACGAAGGACGTTGCGGACGCGGGTGACGCCGTCGAGGCCCTTGCGCCGCACCCGCGTACTCACCGCGAACCAGTGCTCGGTCGTTGGGGTCGCACTCGGGTCGAGCTTGGCCGACACCATGCCACCCTCGGTCGTGAACGTCGCCCCGATCGGCTCGTCCTCGAACGGCGTCTCCAGGTCGGGAGTCGCGAAGATCTCGTAGCCGAGCACGACCTCGTCCTGAGAGGCGTCCGGCGTCGTCGGGGCGAACTTCAGACGCACGCCGCGGCGATAACCGCTGGCGGCCGGCACGGCGTCCGCGATCGGGGCCGCCTGCACCTTCGCGGGGCTCGTGAACACCGCGATGTCGCCCGGCTCCGAGCGGTCGCCCGCCTCGGTGGCGATGAACGACTTCTCCAGATTGAGCTTGTCGACGCTGTCGAACCGCGGTACGAGCGTGTACTCGTCGGCCCACAGCGTGGCACCAGGCGCGAGCTCGTCGATCGAGGTGCCCGCCAGCAGCCTCGGCTCGTAGAGGAAGTTCGTCCCGCCCGGCAGCAACTCGAGGCCGGGGTTGTTGACCGTCGAGCGACCTTCGTTGCGGATACCGACCCGAACGCGATACGGCGAGCCCTCGACCGTCCGGTTCTCGGCCTGCACGACCACCTTCAGGCGGGCAGCACCTTCGACGACGATCGGGTCCTTCAGGATCGACTGCGAGCTCACCGTGGCGCCGAGGGGCTCGAGCGTGGCGGAGTAGTCGATCGTCGGTTTGTATTCGCCGGCGGCGTCGCCGCGCACGATCCACGTGGCCTTCTGCGAGCCCCCGCCGGGGATGTCCGGCGTGAGCGTCTGGGAGGTCTGCGGCGTCGCCGTCGGAGCGAGACTCAGGCCGGCGGGCAGCGTGATGCTCGCTGCGCCGTTATGCAACGTGAAGGGCGTCGGAGCGAGGTTCTGGACGACCGTCTTGACCTCGAAGAACTGCTTGAGCTGCCAGTACCGGCCGGGGATGATCAGCCAGCTGAGGTACTGCTTGCCCGGCTCGCCCGCCAACGTGACGCTCGTGCCGTTGCCCCACGTGCAGGTGGTCTGGGTACAGCTCGCGCCGCTGCCGCCACCGCCCGGTCCGCCGGAACCACCGGGACCGCTCACCTGGAAGAACCCGCCGCCGCCGCCGGCCACGCCGGAGTAGACCACCTCGGGCTCGTCGGGATCGAAGTTCAGGTGGATCTCGAACTTCGTCGAGAACTGGTTGTCGGGATCGCTCACGTCGATGCCCGCGTCGATGATCTCCTGGCGCGTGAGTTCGCGGGACTCCGTCGTCGTCTCGACCACGTCACCCGGCGTGAGCGTCATCGCGAGCGTGCCCTTTCCGTCGGTGATCGTCGCCGTGCGGCTGTCCGGCAGGTAGCCCGGGGCGTAGGCGTAGATCGAGAGCGCGCCGTCGGGCAACGGGAGAAGCGTCGCGCGACCATCGGCCCCGGTGTTCGCGGTGACGCGTTGGCCGGCGCCGCCGATGTAGGTGACCGTCGCCCCGTTGACGTCGGCGCCGCCGGGCGTCTTCACGCGCACCTGCAGACCGGCGACGGTGCCGGCCCCTCCACCGGTGGGTGGCGCCGGCGCGGGCGAAACCGCGACCGTCATGGTGGCCTGCGCCGTCTCGGTCCCGGATCGCACCGTGACCTTCGCGGTGTAGGAACCGGCCGCGGCGTACGTGTGGGAAGGCCGGGCGCCGGTGCCGGCGCCCCCGTCGCCGAAGTCCCACGTGTAGGCGTCGATCAGTGCAGCAGGCCGAGAACCGGACGCGTCGAAGGTGATCTCGCGACCGGCGATCGTCGAGAGATCGTCACCGGCCACGGCGATGAGGGGCTCGGGGAGTACGACGGTGAGGCGCTGCTGCCTGATCGAGGCCAGACGGCTGTCGGACACCTGCAGGCGCACGAGGAACGAGCCCGAGCGGGTGTAGCGATGCGTGAGGCTGCGAGCGAGCGTCTCGGGCGTGGTGGCGGCGACCGTGGTCCGAGTGCCGTCGCCCCAGTCGAGCGTGGCGGCGACCTGTGCATCCTCGTCCGGATCGACCGCCGTGATGGCCGCCGAGACGTCGAGCGGTGCGGCGCCCTGCGGGGGCGTGACGTCGAGCGTGGCCGTCGGCGCGCGGTTCGGCGGGCGCGAGACCGCGATCGAGATCGACCGTTGCGCGCGATGCGTGCCGTCGACGACCTCGAGCGAGGCCCGATAGCTACCGCTACGCACGTACCGGTGGGGCAGCTCGAGCGATTCGCTGCCATCCGCGATCGGACCGGTCACCGGATCGGTACCGTCGCCGAACCGCACGCGGTACGTCCATCCGACGGCCGGACGGCCGAATGCGACCTTGAGCTTGGTGTCGAACGGCGCGAGACCCTTGGCGGGGTCGGCGACGAACGTGAACGGCGGGCCACTGTTGTCGATCACGACGGGCACGCTGGTCCGGGAGGTGCGAGCGGCTCCGAACCGGTCGGTGTAGCTGAAGCTGGCGATCACGGTGCGCGCGCCGTCGAACCCGGAGGTCGGGATCACGGTCCGCCACGTGCCGTCCGCGCTGGGGGCGTAGATCGTCCCGAACCGATATCCGTCGAGGAAGATCTCGACGGTCGACGGTGCCGGCAGCTCGGCCGAGGGCCGAAAGCCGATGCGCTCGTTGCCCGCGAGGGTGTCGCCCGACTGCGGCGACTCGAAGGTGCCGGCGACCGGCCGGTCGAGTGCGAGGACGGGTCCGGTCACCGTTGCGCTGGTGCCAGAGCCGGGTCGCAGCGTGAAGCGCGCGTGGTACTCACCGGCGGGCGAGGCCTCCCCCGCATCGTCGAGGCCATCCCACGAAGCGTAGCCGGGGCCACGCGTGATGCCCTGCGGCGGCAGCGTGCGGACCACGACCCCCGTCGCGTTCTCGATCTCGACCGTGAGCGCGCCCGCCCGGCTCGCGACGAAGGCGAGGCTGACCTGCTCGTCGGCGCCGTCGCCGTCGGGCGTGAAGCTCGCATCGCTGCCGCCTGCGGTGAGCGTGCTGGTGCCCGCCACCGTCACCCCGCGGGTCGCGAACCGGCTGTGTTCGCCGCCGAGCGCATCACGCCAGGCGAGCTCGTACTGGATCGAGGCACTGGCCTCGGGAATCTCGGTGGTGTCGAATGCGGCCTCGAGCGCACCCGCCGCGTCCGGTACGTCGTCGAAGGCCGTATCGCAGGAATACCAGTAGTACCAACCGCCGTTGGGACAGTCCCCGACCCAACCGACCCGCAACCGGAGCAGTTCCACATCGGGGTTGGTGCGCGCGGCGACGAATCCGGCGGTGTCGCCGACCGTCGAGCCCTCGACAGGCGAAGCCACGTCCGAGGGAGCACGATTGTCGATGGACACCGCACCGGACTTCGAGATCGTCTCGGCCCCGTCCGTCGCCGTGAGGGTGATCTCGTATCGGCCCGCGGGGAGCGCGTTGCCGTCGTCGTCCGAGCCGTCCCAGAACACGGAGCCGTTGGTCTCTCCGGTCTGCACGAGCGTTCGGACGAGTTGCCCGCCGCTGTTCCGGACGACGATCGTCGGTTGCGACGGCCGACTCATTGACCAGCTCAGGGGCAGGACGTCCTCGAAGGCGTCGCCGTTCGGTGAAAAGGCCCGATCGGCGCCGCTCAGACCAGCCGTGAACGGGTCGACCGGCCGGTCCCAACGGGCGGAGACGGTCGAGGAGATGCCGTGATCGGCCCCGAAACGGTCGGTCCAGTAGCCGGAGGCGTACACCGTGAGTCGGTCGTCGTAGGGGGAGTAGGCCGGTGCGAACTCCGCGACCCACGAGCCGTCGGGCTGCCGCTCGGCCGGCGCGCCGCAGCTGGAGTAGCACGGGGAAATGCTCAGATATACGCTCGAGAACTGGCGTCCGGCGTCGGGCTTCGCGACGAGTCTGGCCGAGGCGCCGAGCACCCCGCCCGTGGCCGGGGCGGTGATCGTGATCGACCGACCCCGGTCGATGCCGACCTTGCCCTTCAGCAGGACGACGTCGCCGCCCTTGCCGGTGAGCGTGGTCTGCCAGGAGTAGACGCCGTCCGGTGCCGGCACCCCGGAGGGGTCGGTCCCGTCCCACGGTGCGAGCTGGCCGTAGCTGGGGGCGGTGTACTCGTAGGGCAGCGTGGCGACCAGGGTGCCGTCCGCGGCCCTCACCTCCAGTGGCGTGACCGCGGTGGGCGGGTGGCTCCACGAGACGCCGAGCCGCCAGAGGTCCTCGTTCCCGTCGCCGTCCGGAGAGAAGTCGCGGTCCGCGGGAGGGCTGACCACGAGTGGGTTGGTTACGTCAACCGGCACGGCCTCGAGGGTGCGGCCGTGCGCGACGCCGTACCGGTCGAGGTACTCGACGGAAACCCAGATCGTGGTCGCGTCGTCGTAGAGCTGCGTGGTGTCGAGTGGCACGGACCACGTGCCGTCGGTTCCCTGCTGCGGCGTGCCGATACCGCACGAGTAGTAGACACGGCAGCGATTGGTGCTCAGCGAGACCGACCTCAGGGCGCGGCCCGCGGCAGGCGCGACCACCACCTCGATCGTCCCGCTCACGGCGTCGTCGGGAGAGGGCGATGTGATCGCGGCGACGTCGCGGGTGTCGATGCCGACCTTGCCGGTGGCGGTGCCGAACTCGGCAGCCGTGTTGGTCGCCTTCACCCGCCAGACGTATTCACCGTCGTCGACGAACGCTCCGCCGTCGTCGCGGCCGTCCCAGGTGAACCCGTGCGTCCCGGCCGGAAACGACTGGCCGTCGAGCACCGATCGCACCGCGGTGCCGTCGGACTCCTCGATCGTGGCCTCCACGTTGACCGCTTGGTCGACGGAGAAGGAGAAACCCGTCGCCCCCTCGATCTCGGGGTCGAACGCACGGTCCGCGGTCGCCGGGGAGACGACCGGTGCGGCGGCGGCTGCCGCAGAGGCTCCGGCGGTCGCGATGACGAGCGCAAGGAGGACCGCGCGGACCAGGCGGACGAGGAGGCGGGACGAGGTGATGGGCAACGTGTGTTCCGCGCTCGGGCTCGGATGGGCGGGCGCCGAGCATTAGAACACCTGGAACGTCACCCGTCCAAGCATTGGAATTCCCTGTCCTCAGCCGGCCGGCTTGCGCGCCACGCCGAGCAGGTGTCGGCGCACCGGCACCACGAGCGGCGGGCCGAGGGTCTGCTCGCGCTCGTTCACGATGCAGAAGCCGGCGGCGCGGATGGCCTCGCCGGTCTCGCGGGCCACGTGGCAGCCGCCGCCGATCCGGGCCCACAGGCCGGTGGAGTCGAGGCGGTCCTGCAGGCGGCGACCGGTCGAGCCGGCCTGTTCGGCGACGTGCTCGTAGTAGCGCAGTTCGCCGCCGGGACGCAGCACCCGCGCGAACTCGGCGAGCGCGCCGGCCTGATCGGGCACGGAGCAGAGCACGAGGGAGCAGACGACCGCGTCGACCGACCCGTCCTCGAACGGCAACCGGGCGGCGTCGCCGGGGCGCACGTCGATGGCGACCCGCGCATCGCCGACGGCACGCTGCGCCGCCGCCCGCAGATAGGGCTCGGGCTCGATCGCCACGACCTGCTCCACCGTCGCGGGGTAGTGACGGAACATCGTGCCGGAGCCTGCGCCGACCTCGACCACGAGGCCGGACAGCCCGCAGACGAGTTCGGCGCGCTCCTCCCGCATCGACTTCGGTTGCAGCCGGGCCATCGCCAGCGCCCACACGCGAGCGAAGAGAGGATGCGGCCGGTCGGCCGGCGGAGACGCCACGATCATGCGGTCACCGTACGCGGGGCGCGTTAGGACCACGTGAACCTCGACGGAAATCGCTCGTCATGCACCCGGGCCGCCCGGCTCCACCGGCCACACTCCTGCCCGCTGAGTGGACGAGCGTTCCCGGCGGTCAGCGCCACATCGGCCGGCCCGGGGCCCGAAGTGGTCCGCGCGCGCCCGGCCCGGTTACCCTTTGGCGCGTGACCGTCCTCCCCCGAGACCCCGTCCAGGAGAACGCCGCTGGCGCCCCGGGCCACTCGGAGAACCCCGGCGGTGCGCTCTCGGATGCCCTGAACTGGCAGCCGCGCTCGCGCCT
Organism: Solirubrobacteraceae bacterium; assembly: GCA_030655275.1. GTDB lineage: Bacteria > Actinomycetota > Thermoleophilia > Solirubrobacterales > Solirubrobacteraceae > JAGIBJ01. Next base: position 906 of record JAURVW010000290.1, on the reverse strand, counting down.
GGGCAAGATCGCGATGATCGGGATCGGCCGGGTCCCCGGCCCGCGGCTGCTGCGCGCGCACCAGATCTCCACGGGCATCGCGCTCGTGATCTCGAACCTCGTGGGCGCCGCGATCCTGATCGTGCTCAACCTCGCGGTGATCCCCGGCTCGCCGCTGCCCGAGGGCGACACGCGCACCGTCGGCATCGTGATCATCGCGTCCTACCTGGGGATCGCGTTCGTCGTCGGCGGCGTCCTGATCTTCCGCCAGTCGGACCGCGCCTGGCTGTGGCTGCGCGAGAACCGTCCGCCCACGGAGCGCGAGGAGCTCGCCGTGCTGCGCGGGCCGCTCCGCGTGCTCTGGGCCCTCATGATCTTTTGGACCGTCGGCACGCTGATCGCCTTCACGGTCACGCTCTTCGCCGACTGGCGCCTGGCCCTGCGGGTGGGGATCACCACCCTGATCGGCGGCCTCTCCACGAGCGCCTTCGGCTACCTCCTCACCGAGCGCGTGATGCGCACGGCCGCCCGCGTCGTCCTGCCCCATCGCGACGACGCCGCCCCGCCGGCGCTCCCCGGCGCCCAGACCCGCCAGATGCTCTCGTGGGCGCTCGGCACCGGCAGCGCGGTCTTCGGGGTGTGGATCGTCGGCCTGCTCGTGCTGTCCGGCGCCATCGTCCCCGATTCCGGCATCGGCTGGGAGAGCTTCGCCAAGCGCCTCGCCGTCGTGATGCTCGTCCTCGGGTCGATCTCCCTCACCGTCGGCCTCATCGCCGAGGTGTTCACCGCCCGCGCCGTCTCCGACCCGATCAAGCAGCTGCGGCTCGCCATCCAGCGCGTCACCGAGGGCGACCTCACGGCGCGCGTCGCGATCGACGACGCCAGCGAGGTCGGCCTCCTGCAGGCCGGTTTCAACCGGATGGCCGC
>JAURVW010000050.1 GCA_030655275.1 Solirubrobacteraceae bacterium | reverse complement strand
AGCCGCTTCGACGAGATGCTGGCCTCGGCAGGCGTGCCGCGCCCGCAGTGGGATGCGTTCCTGCGCTCGCTCGCCGCGCGCGAAGGCCCGGAGATCGGCGACACGCTCTCGCTGATGGAGCGCGAGATCCGCGAGAACGGCATCACCTACAACGTCTACGCCGACCCGAAGGGCGCCGATCGGCCGTGGGAGGTCGACCCGCTGCCGCTGCTGCTCTCGTCGACCGAGTGGGAGACGATCGAAGCCGGCATCGCCCAACGCGCCGACCTGCTGAACCGCGTGCTCGCCGACATCTACGGCCCGCAGACCTTGCTGCGCACAGGCGCCATTCCCGCGCCGGTGATCTTCGGCCACAGCGGCTTCCTGCACCCGTTGAAGGGCGTGCGGCCCGCCGGCGGCGTGCACCTGTTCCAGTACGCCGCCGACCTGGCGCGCTCGCCGGACGGCAGCTGGTGGGTCGTCAGCGACCGCACGCAAGCGCCTTCGGGCACGGGCTATGCGCTCGAGAATCGGCTCGTCGTCTCGCGCGTCTTCCCGCAGATGTTCAGCGACCTGAACGTGCAGCACCTGGCCTCGTACTTCGCGGGCCTGCGCGATTCGCTGCTGCACTGGGCGCCCAAGCCCGCGGCCGGCGAGGGCGCGCCGCTGGTCGTGCTGCTGACGCCCGGCCCGTACAACGAAACCTATTTCGAGCACGCGCTGCTGGCGCGCTACCTCGGCTTTCCGCTCGTCGAAGGCAGCGACCTGACGGTGCGCAGCGGCTGCGTCTGGATGAAGACGGTCGAGGGCCTGAAGCGCGTCCACGCCATCCTGCGCCGGCAGGACGACGACTACTGCGACCCGCTCGAACTGCGCTCCGATTCGGCCCTCGGCGTGGCCGGCCTGACCGACTGCGTGCGGCGCGGCAGCGTGTTCGTCGGCAACGCGCTCGGCTCGGGCGTGATCGAGTCCGGCGCGCTGCTCGGCTACCTGCCGAAGCTCTCGAAACAACTGCTCGGCGAGCCGCTCAAGCTGCCTTCGGTCGCGTCCTGGTGGCTCGGCGAACCGGCCGCCTTC
>JAURVW010000040.1 GCA_030655275.1 Solirubrobacteraceae bacterium | reverse complement strand
GAGCCGACGGGCCTCGCGACCGCATTGCTGCCGGCTGGGCGCGACGATGACCGGCAAACGTGACGACACCCCGGGTCCGTCAGACCCGGGGTGTCGCCGACGAACGGACGTCCTCGACAGGGACGCGCACGGTCCTAGCTGGCGGTCTGCAGCGCCTTCACTTCGTCGCGTGCGCTGACGACAGCGGCGCGCTGGCGGGTGACGACCTCGCGGAAGCCGTCGCTGAGGTCCTTCTCCAGTGCGTCGTCGTACTCCGAGACTGCGTGGTCCTCCCCGGTCAGGACCGCCTTCAGCACCCCGTCCGAGCTGTCGCCGGTCAGGGCGTCTTTCAGGGAGAGCCAGCCGCGGTGAGCCTTCGCGGCAAGCGTCCCGCTGTTGTCGACGTCGTCACCGTACTCGTGGCCCACAGCGACAATCTCGCGCTGGAAGTCTTTGCGCTGCTCGGAGAGTCGGTCCAGGACCGTGGCCCACTCGGGGTGGTCGCTGTCGCGGAGCTTCTCGGCCGAGTCGGCGAAACCCTTCTCCCCGTCGGTCAGCGTCTCGACCAGTTCCTTGGCCGCCTTGGCGTCGTCGGTCATTAGGTGCTCCTTCGATCAGTGGTGTGTCTGTGCACCATCCATCGCGTCACCACAGACGTGGCTCACCCGCTCGGACGCCCTTCGTCAACGACCTCGGCGATCGCGCCCTGCACCGCGTCTTGAAGCGGCCGTTCTCGACGCCGAGGGGCATGGTCTTCCGGCGCAGCAGCCCCCTCCACGAAAAGCACTCCGGTCGCCGCCTGGGTGGGCCCGCGCTCGGCGCACCGATCTACTCTCCAGGAGTGACCCAGCACGCCGATCCCGATCCCGCTCTCGTCGCCCGCGCTGTCGACCTCGCCCGCACCAGCGTGGCCGACGGCGGCAAGCCGTTCGCCTGCGTGGTGGTCGATGCTGCCAGCGGCGAGGTCCTGCACGAGGCGACCAACCAGGTCGTCCAGAGCGGCGACAAGACGGCCCACGCCGAGATCACCGCCATCCGCGAGCTCGCGGCCCTGGGCCGGACTGACCTGCGCG
>JAURVW010000288.1 GCA_030655275.1 Solirubrobacteraceae bacterium | reverse complement strand
ACTTTCTGTGCATCCGCGCCATCTATGAATACCCTTGCTCCCGCAGGCGTGGAAGAGATCTCAAGCGTGCCTATCCCCGGTAATACCGTCATCGTTGCGCTCAGGTACGTTGTAGTCCCTGCAGTGATGGTTACTGTTGTGGTAAAGTCCTCGTATCCTGTCCTGGTCAGTTTTACTTCATGGCTCCCGGCTGTAAGGTTGGTTATGGTAGCAGGGGTCTTGGCGTCCTGAGGCTGCCCGTCTATTATAACATCCGCATTTACGGGAGAACTGTTTATATACAGCGAACCTGTCCCCGGGGTTGAAGGTGTCATGACTGCATATACTTCAACCGTGCTTCCTCCTACTACCGTAACAGGACCTGTGAGATCGTTGTATCCTGCAAGCTTGAGAGTGAAAGTGTGCTCGCCAGCAGGTATATCCGTAACTGTTACCGGGGTTTTAACTCCCTGCGGGTTGCCGTCCAGGTAAACATCAGCACCCGCAGGCACGGTAACGAAATGGATATTCCCTTTGGCTATGCCGGTCGGGGACAGCACGTAGTTGAAGGTCTTGTCAGAGAACACAAGCTCGACAGCGGTTTTTGTGTTGTACCCGGTCTTGCTTATCGATATGTCAATTGTGCCTTCATCTACCCTGAACTGTACGAATCCTGCGGTATCAGTTGCCTTGTTCTGAGTCCCTACCGTGACTGTTGCGCCCTCGATTGGATTTCCTGTTGTTGAATCCCTGGCGTAGATGTTCACGTTCCACTGGCGCAGCGCAGGAGATATCTCAATTACGGATTCAGTGCTCGGGGGGCATCCTCCTTCCGCAACGTATGCTCTGACGTAATACGTCCCTGTTGGTTTTCCCGCGGAATCCCAGATAAATGTACAGCTTCCTCCTGATGTTGTGCACGTACCCAGCAGTGTACCGGCGCGATCTTTGAACTGCACTGTGAACGGTGCTGTTGAAGGTGTTACCGCGGCTGTGAACGTTACTTTTTCTCCTGCTTTTATACTTGCGACGAACGGAGTGAGAGTTACCCCTGAGCATGGAGTTACAGCGGGGGTTCTGGTTATGGATTTCGTATCTGTCAGAACCCATTTCGAGCCGTCCCATCCGTAAGCCTCTATGGTGATCGTTATTGTTTTATTTGGCATGGTGTATGTAGCAGTGGGCTTCCAGAGAACTCTACCTGGATCCTGGAATTTAACAAGAGTGCTGTTCTGGTCAGAGATTTGCGTCCCGTCCACCTTGAATACAGCCCTGACTTTCCCGTCCGGTCCTGTGTTGGCTATCTGTGCCTCTATTGTGAACGAGGTTCCGGCTGCCGGAGCATCTGGTGTGGTGAAGATACTGAAAACCACGGGGTTAGTGGCTCCCAC
>JAURVW010000037.1 GCA_030655275.1 Solirubrobacteraceae bacterium | reverse complement strand
GCCCGTGCCTGTGGATAACAACCAGAGATCACGGCCGTCAGCAAAACGGTCCAGCGTCAGGTAACCAAACGCCTGGCGGTCGACCAGCAGGGTATCGCCCACGCCCAGCCGGCTCAGCTCACTGGTGAACTCGCCTCCCGGCACCACAATGGAAAAGAACTCGATGAATTCGTCATAAGGTGAGGAAACCATGGAATAGGCACGCCACACCGTACTGCCATCGGCCTTGGCAACCCCCAGCCGGGCGAATTGCCCGGCACGAAAACGAAAGCCCGGATCCCGGGTCGTGCGCAGAGTGAACAGGCTCGGGGTCAACGGCTGGACATCGAGCAGGGTCTGGCGGGTGAATTTTTCTGCGGTGGCGGTCATAGGGCGCTCCATTGAACTGGTGGCTCCAGTGTCCCGCAAAGCGTGCGAATTAAACACTGATGGTTTGTAGTGCCTTTTAATAGGCATGATCAAAAAAAACAGAACCGGCAGAAACATCACTTTTACGTACCATTCCGTTAATTAAACATATTTCATATTAAAACCATCATTCAAAACTCATCCTCGGCGCACCTATACTATTAGAACCAGATATCTAGTTTTTAAATCGATACAAAGCCAAAAAGTCTCACCACGTATGTAGGATCCATCCTACACTCGTTTCGTGCTGGATCTCGGATCCAAGTGGCACCCCCGAGAAGATTTGATAATGGAGATACATGATGGAACGTTGGAAGGAGTCACAACTCAACCAACTGTCGAAAACGACGGACATAGAAAACGCATACCGGATCGCACTTGGTTTTGCAAAAAATATCGGGTTTAAATTTTTTGCCTTTTCAACTACTTATCAAACTAATAACAACCAGTTCAACACTATCCGGCGCAATAATTACCCGGCCGACTGGAACCAGGAATATGAACGAAAGAATCTGAGGTCGATAGATCCAGTAGTGGCACATTGCAGCCACTCCATGTTGCCCGTTCTGTGGAGCGAAAAACTTTTCTCCAAGGTGCCTTCACTGTGGGAGGCGCTCGTAGCGCAAG
>JAURVW010000032.1 GCA_030655275.1 Solirubrobacteraceae bacterium | reverse complement strand
CGGGCGAAGAGCTCGTCCCGGTGCGCACGCATCGCCTCGGGTCGCGCCGCGAACTCGGCCCGCCGGGCGCTCGGGATGGCGGCGTCCTCGCGCGGCACCACGTACGGCGCCGTGCGCTGGAAGACGGTCACCGAGGCGCCGGCGCGCGCGAGCTCGGGCACGAGCTGAACGGCGGATGCCCCGGTGCCGACCACGGCGACGCGCGCGCCGTCGAGGTCGAGGTCGGGCACCCAGCCGCTCGAGTGCATCACGGTTCCGCGAAAGCCGCCGAGCCCCGGCAGCGACGGCTGCACCGGCTCCGACAGGCGCCCCGCCGCCATGACGAGCACGCGGCAGAGGTAGTCGCCGCGGGTGGTGGCGAGCAGCCAGCGGCGATCCTCGTCGAGCCAGGTCATGGCGGTGACGTCGGTGCCGAGCAGGATCTGCGGCGCGAGTCCCTCCGCACGCACGACCTCGCGCAGGTACTCCTGGATCTCGGCGCCCGGCGCGAACCGCCGGCTCCACCCGGCGTTCGGACGGAACGAGAAGGAGTAGAGGTGCGCGGGGATGTCGCAGGCCACACCCGGGTAGACGTTGTCACGCCACGTTCCGCCCACGTCGTGCGCGCGCTCCAGCACGAGCACGTCGGTCACGCCGCTGCGTCGCAGACGGGCGGCAGCGGCGATGCCCGCGATGCCCGCACCCACGACGATCGTGCCGACCTCGGCCGGCCGGGTCACGACGGAACCGCCGCGGAGCGATCGGGAGAGAGCATCCCGCCCGGCAGCCCGATGGCGCCGTACCCGGTGTCGCGCTGGCGGGCGGGGCGACCGGATGCGCGGGCCAGCGCCTCCACGTCGCCGGCGGTCAGTGCGAGGCGCGCCTCGGGACCGGCCTCGGGCCAGAGCACGCCGTCGAGCAGCATGCCGCCGATGTCGTCGACCCCGCCCCGCAGGGTCTGCGCCGTGATGCCGAAGCCGAGCTTGGTCCACGCCGCCTGCACGTGGTCGATGCGGCCGGCGAGCACGAGCCGCGAGACGGCGATCAACGCGCGCGACTGCGCGGGAGAGGGTCCGAAGGCGTCCGAGGGCCGGCCGTGCTCCCGCGCCCACGCTCGGGCGAGCGAGGCGACGCCGTGCGGGGCGTCCCCGGGCACGAACGGCATCGGGATGAACTCCGTGAAGCCCCCCGTGCGCCCCTGGATCGCCGCGAGCGTGCGCAGGTGCGCGACGATCTGCCCCGGCGACTCGGTGTGCCCGTAGACCATGGTCGAGGTCGAGCCGAGACCGGCGCGGTGTGCGGCCTCGACGGTCGCGATCCACTCGGCCACCGGCGGCAGCGCGCCGCCGCTGAACCGGGAGCGCACATCGTCGTCGAGGATGACGGCGGCCGTGCCGGGAACGCTCGACAGGCCGGCCTCGCGGAGGGCCACGAGGAACTCGGGCAGGGGAAGGCCCGCGCGCCGTGCTCCGTCCTGCAGTTCGGTCGGCCGGAAGCCGTGGATCGAGATGCCCGGGGCCGCCTCGGCCACGGCCCGCACCACGTCGAGGTAGATGCTCGCCG
>JAURVW010000022.1 GCA_030655275.1 Solirubrobacteraceae bacterium | reverse complement strand
GGCCCTGGTGGCCGTGGTCCCGGCGGCGGCGGCGGTCGCGGTCCGGGTGGTCCGGGCGGCGGTCGTCCCGGTGGCGGCGGTGGCCGTCCCGGCGGCTTCGGCGGTCCGGGTGGCGGCGGTCGCGGTCCGGGTGGTCCCGGCGGCGGTCGTCCAGGTGGCGGCGGAGGCCGTCCTGGTGGTCCGGGCGGTCGCCCGGGCGGAGGTGCTCGTTAATGCTCGCCCCTAAGCGCGTAAAGCACCGCAAGGTGCATCGCGGTCGTCGTGCTGGTTTCAGCCGCGGCCAGACCACCGTCCAGTTCGGCGAGTACGGCATCAAGTCGCTCGACGCCGGCTGGCTCACCAACCGCCAGATCGAGGCAGCGCGTATTGCGATGACTCGTAAGATCAAGCGTGGCGGCAAGGTGTGGATCAACGTCTTCCCGGACAAGCCCTACACGAAGAAGCCCGCCGAGACCCGCATGGGTTCCGGTAAGGGTTCCCCTGAAGGTTGGGTCTGCGTCGTGAAGCCCGGTCGTGTGATGTTCGAGCTCTCCGGCGTGCCGGAGCCGCTCGCTCGCGAGGCCATGCGCCTCGCCGGTCACAAGCTGCCGGTCCGCACCAAGTTCGTCACCCGTGAAGGGAGCGACGTCTGATGCGCGCCAACGAACTCCGCGAGCTCGAACAGACCGAGCTCGAGACCCACATCGAGACCCAGCGCCGTGAGCTCTTCGGCCTGCGGTTCCAGCACGCCACGGGGTCCCTCGAGGACACCTCGGCGCTGCGTTCTGCAAAGCGCGGCCTGGCCCGTGCACTCACCGTTGCCAAGCAGCGCGCTGAGACGACCACCAACTCTGAGAACTAATGGCTGACGAGACCGAAACCCCAGAGGCCGTCGAGGAGACCGCGGCCCCGGAGGCTGCAGCTCCCGCCGAGCCCGTCGAGCGCCTTCATCCGAAGGTCGCCCGTAAGCAGTCCCGCTCGAAGTGGACTGGCGACAAGGCCGGTTCCGAGCGCGACGCCGAGGCCCGCCAGGCGGACCGCGTGGCTCTGCGCAAGCAGAACGCCCTTGCGCGTACCCGTCGTCGCCAGCAGGAGAAGGCCAAGGCCGTCCCCTCCGGCAACGAGGGCACGCCGAAGCCCGAGCACGGCGAAGGCCGCAAGCTCGTGCGTACCGGCACGGTCGTGTCCGCTCGCCCGGACAAGACCATCACCGTGCGCATCGATGTCGCCCGCCGGCACCGCAAGTACAAGAAGATCGTCCGTTCTTCGTCGAAGATCCACGTCCACGACGAGACCAACGACGCCAACGAGGGTGATGTCGTGAAGGTCATCGAGAGCCGTCCGCTCTCGGCGACCAAGCGCTGGAACCTCGTGGAGATCGTGGAGCGCGCCCGATGATCCAGAACGAATCCCGACTCAAGGTCGCCGACAACACCGGCGCCCGCGAGATCCTCGTGATCCGCGTTCACGGTGGCTCGAAGCGTCGCTACGCCTACGTCGGTGACGTCATCACCGCCACGGTGAAGCAGGCGACGCCGAACGGCTCCGTCAAGAAGGGCGAGGTCGTCAAGGCCGTCGTCGTTCGCACCAAGAAGACCTACGGTCGTGCTGACGGCACGGCGATCACGTTCGACGAGAACGCCGCCGTCATCATCGACGCCGCCAACAACCCGCGCGGGACGCGCATCTTCGGCCCGGTCGCTCGCGAGCTTCGCGATCGTTCGTTCATGAAGATCGTCTCCCTCGCCCCGGAGGTGCTCTAACCATGGCGCTCCGTATCCGTACCGACGACGAGGTACTCGTGATCACCGGCAAGGACAAGGGGAAGACCGGCAAGGTCCTCCGCGTCGAAGCCGACCGTGATCGCGTGTACGTCTCCGGTATCAACATCCGAACCAAGCACGTCAAGCCGGTCCCCGGCTCGAACGAGCCAGGCGGCATCGTCAAGGAGGAGGCTCCGGTCCACGTTTCGAACGTGTCCCTGGTCGACCCGAAGGACGGCAAGCCGACCCGAGTTCGTTCCGAGGTCCGCGACGGCAAGAAGGTCCGTATCGCCGTTCGATCGGGCGAGGTCATCTAGATGAGCACCGCAACCGCTCCATCGCGCCTTCGGGCGCAGTACAACGACACGATCCGCGCTGCTCTCAAGGAGGAGCTCGGTCTCAAGTCGATCATGCAGGTCCCGGTCCTCGAGAAGGTCACGGTCAACATGGGCCTGGGCGAGGCGAAGCAGGACCGCAAGGTCCTCGAGAACGCCACCCAGCAGCTCGCGCAGATCACGGGTCAGCACCCGAACGTCCGCCGCGCCCGCAAGTCGATCGCAAACTTCAAGCTCCGCGAGGAGATGCCGGTCGGCATCTCGGTCACCCTTCGTGGTGACCGCGGCTTCGAGTTCCTCGATCGCGTGATCAGCGTTGCGCTTCCGCGCATGCGTGACTTCCAGGGGCTCAAGCGCACCTCCTTCGACGGACGGGGCAACTACTCGTTCGGCATCAAGGAGCAGGTGATCTTCCCGGAGATCGACTACGACAAGATCGATCAGACCCGCGGCCTCGACGTCGCCATCACTACGTCCGCCAAGACCGATGCCGAGGCCCTCGCGCTGCTCGTCGCGCTTGGTCTCCCGTTCACGAAGGAGAACAGCCGAAATGGCTAAGACTTCTCAGCGCGTGCGGCAGGCTCGCACGCCCAAGTACCCCACCCGCGGCTACTCGCGCTGCCGCAAGTGCGGCCGCCCGCGCGCCGTGTACCGCAAGTTCGGTGTCTGCCGTGTCTGCCTGCGTGAGCTCGCTCACCGCGGCATGGTTCCCGGCATGACCAAGTCCTCCTGGTAAGCCCATGAGTTCTTTCTCCGATCCCATCGCCGATCTCCTCACCCGTGTCCGCAACGCGATCCGCGCTGCCCACACGACGGTCGAGATTCCGCTCTCCTCGGTCAAGCTCGAGATCGTCCGCATCCTCCAGGAGCAGGGCTACATCGAGAGCCACGAGGTTCTCCAGCCGGCTGAAGGCCGTCCGTTCCCGCTGATCCGCGTCGTGCTCAAGTACACGTCGGATCGTCGCAGCGCGATCTCCGGTCTCCGCCGCGTCTCCCGCCCGGGTCGCCGTCACTACGTGGGTGCCACGAGCATCCCCAAGGTGTTCGGTGGCATGGGTACCGCCGTCGTCTCCACGTCGCAAGGCGTCATGACCGGTCACGATGCCCGCAAGGCTGGCGTCGGTGGCGAGGTCCTCGCGGAGGTCTGGTAGCCATGAGTCGTATTGGTCGTCTCCCGGTTCCCGTCCCCAGCGGCGTGACCGTCACCATCGAACCCGAACTGGTCTCCGTCAAGGGACCGCTGGGCGAGCTCTCCGAGCGCGTTGCTCTCGATATCGGTATCGAGCAGCAGGGCGACGAGATCGTCGTCACGCGCCCGACGGAGCGCGGTGAGCACCGTGCCCTGCACGGCCTTACCCGTTCACTCCTGGCCAACATGGTCACGGGTGTCACCACCGGTTTCGTGAAGAACCTCGAGCTGCAGGGTGTCGGTTACCGCGCCCAGCTCAAGGGCAAGGACCTCGAGCTCGCGCTCGGGTACTCCCACCCGGTTCCGGTCCCCGCACCCGCGGGCATCGAATTCGAGGTTCCGCAGCCCACGCGCATCATCGTGAAGGGCAGCAGCAAGCAGCAGGTCGGCGAGATCGCCGCCTACATCCGTAAGCAGCGGCCGCCGGAGCCCTACAAGGGCAAGGGCATCCGTTACGAGGGCGAAGTCATCGTCCGGAAGGTCGGTAAGCGAGCATGAGTCTCGTCACGAAGGAACAGCGCCGCCTCAAGCGTCGGCGCCGCGTCCGCGCGAAGATCAGCGGGACCGCCGAGCGGCCCCGCGTCTCCGTGCGTCGCACGAACCGTGGCATCTTCGCTCAGGTCATCGACGACCTCGCAGGCCACACCATCGTCTCGGTCCAGTGGACCGAAGCGGAGCTCAAGGATCTCAAGGCCACGGAGCAGGCAACTGCTGCGGGCAAGCTCCTTGCCGAGCGTGCCAAGAAGGCCGGCATCGAGGTCGCAGTGTTCGACCGCGGCGGCTACAAGTACCACGGTCGTGTCGCGGCGTTCGCCGCCGGCATCCGCGAGGGAGGGCTGCAGCTGTGAGCACCACCGTCACAGACCGCGCCGTGCGTCCTGAGGGTTACGACCTTCAGGAGCGCGTCGTCGAGATCAACCGCGTCGCGAAGGTCGTCAAGGGCGGCCGTCGCTTCAGCTTCACCGCGCTCGTCGTCGTCGGCGACGAGAAGGAAGTCGTCGGCATCGGCTACGGCAAGGCCAACGAAGTTCCGCTGGCCATCCAGAAGGGCGTCGAGCAGGCCAAGAAGAACCTGTTCAAGGTCCCGCGTCACGGCTCCACCATCACCCACCAGGTGCTGGGCGAGTTCAACTCGGGCAGCGTCCTGCTGAAGCCGGCCTCCGAAGGTACCGGCGTCATCGCCGGTGGCGGCGTCCGCGCCGTGCTCGAGCTCGCTGGTATCCACGACATCCTGAGCAAGTCGCTCGGTTCGCAGAACCCGATCAACCTGGTCAAGGCGACGATCGCCGGCCTGCGCGAGCTGCGCACGCCGGTCGAGGTCGCGCAGCTGCGTGGTCTCACCGTCGCCCAGGTCCTCGGACTCTCCGGCGAGCAGCGTGGCCGCAAC
>JAURVW010000016.1 GCA_030655275.1 Solirubrobacteraceae bacterium | reverse complement strand
GTCGAAGCCGTGCTCGGCGAGATGGTCGAGCGTGCGGATCAGCAGGGCATTGCCGGCGGCGGGTCGGCGTTTCCGCATCGATTCGAGCATCGCGGCGCGGCCGAGCGTAACGCCCAGGATGCCCGCGGCGAGCTCGCCCTCCGGGGTCCACAGCTCAAAGGAGTGCGCGACGCCGGCCTCGTTGAGGGCCAGGTAGAGGTCGGCGAGGCGCGGGGTGATCCAGACGCCCTCGTCCGGCGGCGGGGTGGCGCACAGGTGCAGCACCTGCTCGTAGTCACGATCGACGTCCAGTTCGAACGCCGCGCAGGCCCGCTCGTCACGACGCACCTTGCGTCGCACGTGCGCCCGCGGCTCGGCTCCGAGCTCGAAGATCGCCCGCTCCGGCGCCGTGTACCAAGGCAGCTCGACGGCGTCCTCGTCGTCCATCGGGAACGCCCCGGCGGCGTAGCGAAAGATCGCCTGGTCGACCTCGCTCCTCACGAGGTCGACGTTAGAGGGCCCGGCGGGAGGGAGGCGACGCGCGACTGCCGACACGTGGTCGCCACGAACACGCTTGGTCCCGAACGGGTGGGACGAACCGTGTCCGTGTCACCTTCGAGGATGCGCACGCGACGTAGGATCGCTCCATGCCTGCCGTGGCCGTGTTCCGATACGAGTTCTCGTCGCCCTACTCCTATTTCGCCGCCCACCGGGTCGACGAGCTCCTCCCGATCCCCGTGCGGTGGGAACCGATCCTCTTCGGGGCCTTGGCGCAGTCGATTGACAAGGTGCCGTGGTCGCTGCAGCCGGGCGAGGCGCGCGACCGCCGCATGCGCGAGTGCGAACGGCACGCCGAGGCGCTCGGGCTCCCACTCCGTTGGCCGCGCGACTGGCCCCTGGGCACCTACTCCGTCCTCGCCGCCCGAGCGGCGGTCGTCGCCGACGAGGTCGGACGCCAGCGCGAGTTCGCGCTCCAGGCGTTCCGGCTGGGCCTGGGCCTGGGCCGCGACCTCACCGATCTCACCGTCGTGCTCGAAGCCGCCGAGGCCGCGCAGATCGCGGCCGAGGTCATCGAGGAGGGTGTCCAGCGACCGGAGATCAAGGCTCAGCTGCGCGACGCCACCGAAGCAGCCGTGCAGGCGGGCGTCACCGGCGTCCCGACCGTCACCCTCCCCGGCGGAGAGCACTTCTGGGGCGACGACCAACTCGAGGTGGCGGCCGCCGCGGCGCAGGCCTACGCCTGAGCCGCTGGCTTGGGCCCGATCCGGTCGGTCCAGCGGGCTGACCGATCAGCAGGGCCCTCGCGAGATGAACGGCATCGACGCTGTTTCAATCGGCGAGTCGTTTCGACATGGGCCGGGTGAGTCTGCTGCCCCCCGGCGCTCGCCAGCGGCCTGAGCCCTGGCTACGTTGACGTCCATGGACAACTTCTGGGTGGCACCGAGATGGCGCGGACCCAAACAGCCCTGGGGTCAGAAGCCCCCGCCAGCGCCCGAGGACGCGAGCGAGCGGGAGCGGGGGATCGTGGCCGCTGCCTTCGAGAGCTGGCATCCCTTCACGCCGTACTACCGGAAGACGGGCGATCTCATCGTCGTCGAGGTCAACCTCAAGGACAATGTCTGGTACGGCAGTGCCAAACGCAAACCGGGTGGGCCGAAGAGCGACGCCTACTGGGAGGCTTTGGTCGAGGCGACGAAGTCGTGGAGGCGCGACGTGTGGTCGGTCATTGGAGATACCGATGAGTTCGGGCTCGACGACTGAGCTTCTCGGCACGCTGAGCGCACGACGACTGGTTCCGCCGGCCCCGGCATTCTGTGGAGAGGGCTCGCGCCGAAGCGCGACCCGGCGGTCCGCGATACGATGCTCGGCACCTCATCGGCCACCGCCTCTTCCGGCGGACCCCGGCCGACCAGAGGGCGCGTAGCTCAGTGGGAGAGCGCTCGCTTCACACGCGAGAGGTCGCAGGTTCGAAACCCGCCGCGCCCATCACATCGAAGGCCCCGCTCAGGCGGGGCCTTCGTCGTTCTGAGGCGTCGTGTCGAGACGGATCGCGGGCCTGGTGACCATCCGCCCTTCCGGGCGGGCGGTCCAGGGACCGCCGGGGCTGCCTACGTGGCAGCCGGCTCGGCTTTGCCGCCGGGCCCGCCGACCTCGGCCTCGGCGACCGCTGCGGCCGCTTCCGCCTCGACCTCTTCCTCGAGACTGGCCGGCTCGCCGGCCTCCTCCGCGGCCTTGTGGTCCGCATGCTCGGACGGCGTCTCGATCGACTGGAAGCCGGCGGGCAGCTTGCCGCCGTTGCGCAGTCGGGCCTGGCCTCGGGCAAGGGTGCCGCGCACTCCGTGGTGGAGGAACGGTCGCTCGAAGAGGTAGGTGACGAGGGTCGCCACGGCGATGGAGGCGGCCACGGCGACGAGGAAGAACGACCATCGCCACTGGGGGTCGTCGGTCGCGACGGGCGTGTCGGCGGGCCACCAGTCGCGCTTGATGATGAAGATGCCGACGGCCTGGTGCCAGAGGTAGAGGTTGTAGGAGATCGTCGAGAAGAAGACGAGCACGCGGTTGCCCAGGACGGCCCGCCACTGGGGGAGGGCGAAGGCCGAGGCGACGGCGAGCATCGTGAAGAGCGCGCCGATGTAGGCCCGGTTCTCGGACTGCCAGACCCCCGTCTCGATGTTGCCGCGGATCGCCTCGGCCCAGTCGAAGACGAACAGGATCACCACGAACGTGAGGACCGCGACGGCCGTCAGGGGTGCGCGTACCCGCATGGCAGCGAGCGGGCGACGTCGCACCCAGGCGACCATCCACGCCGCGAGCATGCCGTAGGCGAAGAGATCCAGGAACGCCGGCAGGAAGTCGGCCTGGATCCCGAGCCCGTCGGCCGCGCCGTCGCGATTCCACTCGCGGTAGAAGACCGAGATCGCGATCATCACGGCCGCCGTCGGCAACGGACGCCGCACGAACACCCAGGCCAGCAGGGGGAAGAACACGTAGAACTGCACCTCGACCGCCAGCGACCACAGCACGCCGATGAAGCTGCCGTGGGTTGCGTCGGTCATGTTCTGCAGGAACAGCAGGTGCATGAGGAGATCGGCGAACTTGCCGTGCTCCCACGTCGACGGGTAGAGGTCGGTGATCAGGAACCCGAAAACCAGCAGCGCCAGGAAGTACGACGGCAGGATCTTGATCGCCCGGCGGTAGGCGAAGCGCTTCAGCGTCGGGACACGTCCGCTCGCCACGGGCAGGAAGAGGCAGAAGGCACTGATGAAGAAGAAGAGCTCGACCCCGAGGAACCCCGAGTACTGCACGAACTGAAGGTCGTACTTGCCCGGCAACGGGATCACGTAGAACGACATCTGCCAGTAGTGGAAGAGGACCACCAGCACGATCGCGATGCCGCGCAGGCCGTCCATCACCAAGACGTGCTCGGTCGACCGCTTCGGCGCCGCCTCGGGGGTCGTCGCGGGCGCGGGCGTGGTCGCGGTGTGGCTATCGGGCACGATCGCCTCGCTTCAGCACGACCGCGCAGCCCACGGCGAGTAGGCCGGCCAGCACGACCAACGGGATCGTCAGGCCGTTCGGCCCGGGGATGTCGGCGGCCTGCTCGAGGTCCTGCGGCGACGCACCCTGGATGGTCGCGACCCGCGCGCCCTGCGGCGGCTCCTCGGTCACCTTCTCGAACTGCAGGACGTCGAAATCGGCGGTGCCGACGACCGTGTCGCCGAACCCTCCGAGCGACAGGACCAGCGACACCTGGCCGGCCGAGCCGGTCCGGATGTAGAAGTCACGCTCGTGCCACTTGCCGTCGCCCGGGACGGAGCCAGTCGTGTCGAGGGAACCGTCGACACCGAGGGACGCGGGGAAGTCCGGCCGACCTTCGCCCCGGAGCTTCGCCGAGAACCGGTAGGTCGACTGCGGTTCGACCGTCGTCGGGATGAAGAGTCGCGAATGGTTGGGGGTCTTGGCCGACACGCGCACGTAGACCTTGCCGTCGGGCGCCTTGCCCCGCTTGAGCGATGCCTTGCTCTGGTCGGTGGCGAACTCGACGAGCTTCCAGTCGGCCGGCAGGCTCGTCATCGACTCAAAGGACTCGGCGGCTCCGGGCGTGAACGCGAAGGCGGCCGCAGCGACGACGGCCGCGATCATCGGGCGACCACGCCCATCGCGGGCTCAGGTGTGCGAGGGACGGTCGACACGTGCCGCAGCGTACCTGGGGAGCGGGTCTCGTGCCACCCCCGAGAGGCCGACCGGTGGGTCCATCGTCCAGGCCCATTGAGGCGCGTGGCCACTCGGGACGACAACCCGAGGGATGGAATTCGCAACGCCCCGTCCGACGTTCACCGCACCCGGCGATCCGAACGTGTTCAGGCCGCACCCGGCGATCCGCGCGATCGGCTACGTCGCGATCGGCCTGATCGCTCTCATCGTCGTGTGCACGGCGCTCCTCGCGCTGATCGCCGAGACGAAGCCCGAATCGGGAGTGTTCTGGATGGTCACCTTCGTCTTCGTGCTGATGGCCGCCGCACTCCACCGGATGACCTTCCATCCGATGGTCAGGATCGAGAGGGACGGCGTGCGCGTGCGCAACCTCATGTCGGAGCACCTCCTGGAGTGGCACGACATCGCCGGGGTCAGACCCGGCTACTGGGGGCTCGCGTTCGAGCTGCGAAGCCGTGGGCCCGTCTGCGCCTTCGCCCTGCAGAAGTCGAACTACGCTGCAGCCCGAGGCCTGGACGAAACCATCTCCGACGTGGCGGCGCGCACGATCATGCAGCGCGCGACCGGCGACCCGACCCACCCCGGCGTCGCCCTGCCCTCCGACGACGAGCGCAAGGCCTCCGCCAGGAAGGCACGGATCATCATCGCGATCGGCCTCACGCTCATCGTGGTCAAGAACGTTCTTGACTTCCTCTGATCCCAAGCGAGGCGCGGCCGGGCTGTGGCCGGCGTCCATGGCCGCCCGCTGCGGGCCCTCTGGCAACTCCTCGCCCTGTCACCCCGGAATCCCACTTCGTGAACTTTCCGCTGACCGGCGGTCAGTGAGGCTCCGGATCTCTAGGCTGTGCGCATGACGCTCGCCACGCCGGACGGCGGATCGCGCGTCGCGCCCTCCGACGAAGCGCTCGACGCCGCTCTCGCCGCCGAGCTCGACGCGATCGCCGCCTCGGTGCGAGCCGACCTCGGCGCCTCCGACCGGGCGCACATCACCGGCGTCATCGCGGCGCAGCGACGCCTCGAGGTGGCCGCCCGCGCCGTGCTCCTCGCCTCGCGCTACCCGGCGGCCGCGGTCCTCGGCACGGGCCTGCTGACGGTCGCCAAGGTGCTCGAGAACATGGAGATCGGGCACAACGTGATGCACGGCCAGTACGACTGGATGCGCGATCCTGAGATCCACTCCACCACCTGGGAGTGGGACGCTGTCTCGACCGCGGACTCCTGGAAGTACGCCCACAACTACCAGCACCACACGTACACGAACGTGCTCGGCCGGGACCGCGACCTGGGCTACTCGGCCTTTCGCGTCGAGCCCGAGCAGCCGTGGAACCCCGTCTACCTGCTGCAGCCCGGTTACTTCTTCGTGATGGGCGCCGTGTTCGAGTGGGCGATCGCCGTCTACGACATGGAACTCGACGCCGTGCGCCGCGGCGAGAAGCCTGCCGCCCAGGCCCGCGCCGAGGTCACCAAGATGCTCGGCAAAGCCGCGCGCCAGGCGACCAAGGACTATGTGCTGTTCCCGGCGCTCGCCGGTCGCCGCGGCGCCCGTCGTGCGCTCATCGCGAACGCCGTCGCCGGGGTCGCCCGCAACCTCTGGGTGCAGACCATCGTGTTCTGCGGCCACATCCCGGAGGGCGCCGAGACGTTCACCGAGGAGCAGTACCAAGGGGAGACCCGCGGCGGCTGGTACCGCCGGCAGCTCGCCGGCTCGTGCAACCTCGAGGGCAGCCGTCTCTTCCACCTGATGACCGGCCACCTGTCCTTCCAGATCGAGCACCACCTCTTCCCGGACCTCCCGAGCAGCCGGTACCCGGAGATCGCGCCGCAGGTGCGGGCCGTTTGCGAGCGCCACGGCCTCGCCTACAACTCCGGCCGCCTCGGCCGCCAGTACGGCTCGGTGCTCAAGCAGATCCTGCGCCTCTCGCTGCCCGGCGGCGGCCCGGCGCCGAAGCTCGCCTGAGGCTGGTCGCGCGGCCAACCGGCCTGAGCCGAGTGGCGCGACCCATCGGCTTCAGGTGAGCCCTGAAGATTCAGCCGCGACGCAGCAGGCGCGAGAGCCAGCTCGGCGTCTTCGGCTGCGTCGACCGCCATTCCTCGCGCGACGGCAGAGACCCGTCGGCGCGAGCGCGCAGCGTGCACTGGGTGTGGGCGTGGCGGCGCAGCGTCGTGTCGCCGAGCGGCGCGACGAGGACGTGCTCGATGAGTGCCGGGAAGCGCTCGCCACAGAACGGGCATCGATAGGTCGACGGCTTGGCGTTCACGGCGCGCCGTACCGAGTACCACTCGGCGGGCGGCATCCCGCGCTGCGGCGGCGGCGGTGGACGGCGGGCCATGAAGGACAGTCTGGCGGGCCACCGCGCGTGGGGCTCCAGAACGCAGCGGGGGCCGGGCCACCGAGGAGATCCTCGGCGGCCCGGCCCCGCGTGGTGCTGGTGTCAGAAGCTCCTAGAAGAGCTTCTTGTAGGTGAAGGTCGCACCCGGGGCGGAAACGCCCGCCTTGGTCTCGACCGACACCGGGTAGGTGCCGGAGTTCTGTGCGGGCGCGACGACGACGAGCACGCCCGTGCCGATCGCGAACCCGGTCGAGGCCTTCTTCTCGCCGAACTTCACGGCGGTCACGTCGCTGAAGTTGGACCCGTTGATGATCGCGACCCCACCGAGCCAGCCGTAGGCGACGCCGCCGACGGACTGCACCGTCGGCGCCTTCGCGGCCACCGGCGTGGCGGTCGGGACCGGCGTCGCCGTCGGCTTGGGCG
>JAURVW010001488.1 GCA_030655275.1 Solirubrobacteraceae bacterium | reverse complement strand
GGCCGGAGACGCTCGCGGACCTCGTCGCGGAACTCGGCCCGAACGCCACCGCCGGCACGCCCGAGGAGGCGATCGCCCACGGCGACATCCTCATCGTCACGGTGCCGCTGAAGGCCGTCGCCGACCTCCCGACCGACGGCACCGCTGGCAAGACGCTCATCGACACCTGCAACTACTACCCCGAGCGCGACGGCCAGTTCGCCGCCATCGACGACGGCAGCACCACCGAGAGCGAGCTCGTCGCCGCGCACTTCTCCGAGGCCAACGTCGTGAAGGCCTTCAACTCGATCTACTTCGTGCACCTCGCCGAGCAGGGCAAGCCGGCCAGCGACGCCACGCGCCGCGGCATCCCGATCGCGGGCGACAGCGCTACGGCCAAGCTCGAGGTGTCGCAGCTGATCGACCAGATCGGCTTCGAGCCCGTCGACGCGGGCAGCCTGCCGTCCGGCCGACTCTTCGAGAACGGCGCCGACCTCTACGGCGCCGAGCTCACGGGCCCGGACCTGGCGAAGGCCCTGGCGGACGCGGCTGCCGCCTCCTAGCGCGCGGCTGGTCGCGGGCCGAGCCCGGCCCCTCGGACCTGCCTGAGCCGTCGCCGCGCCGACGAGCCCGTCCCCCTCGGACCTGCCTGAGCCGTCGCCGCGCCGACGCGGCCCGGCCACTCAGTCCTGCGCGAGCCGTCGCTGCGCGATGCCGGTCAGGATCTCGCGCACGGTGCGCTCGGCGACGAGTGCGGTGATGTCGCGGGAACCGACGTTCGTGGGCGACACCTCGACCACCTCGGCACCGACGAGCGGCAGGCGGCGGGCGATCTCGCGGGCGGCCCAGAGGAGATCGGCCGAGGTCATGCCGCCCGGCTCGGGCGTGCCGGTGCCGGGGGCGAAGGCGGGGTCGAGCACGTCGATGTCGATCGACAGGAACACCGGTCCCGGCCCGGCCGCACCCTCGGCGGCCGGGGTCGAGAGCGCCGCGACGACCTGGTCGACGACCGCGCGGATCCCGTGGTCGCGCACGTCGTGCATGAACCAGGAGCGGATGCCGCGCTCGCGCTGCCAGCTCAGCTCCTCTTCGCCGGGCCAGTAGCCGCGCAGGCCGACCTGGGCGTAGCGCGCGGGATCGACCACGCCGTCCTCGACGAGCTTGTACATCGGCGTGCCGTGCGAGAGCGTGGCGCCGAAGACCGCCGCGCCGGTGTCGGTGTGGGTGTCGAAGTGCACGAGCCCGACGGGACCGAAGCGGTCGGCGCAGGCCTGCATGTCGGGCTCGGCGATCGAGTGGTCGCCGCCCAGGACGATCGGGATCAGGCCGGCGGCGATCACCGTCGACACCAGCTCCCGGATCGCCGCATGCGAGGTGACCGGGTCGGCCGGGATCACCGGTGCATCACCGAAGTCGACGACCTTCAGCACCTCGCCGATCGCGTCGACCTTCGTCTCCAGGTGCGGCCCGGGCGGGCAGCTCGCCGCCCGGATCGCGCGCGGCCCGAAGCGGGCGCCGGGCGCGTCGCTCGTGAGGTCGTCCATCGGGGCGCCGATGATCGCCACGTCGAAGCCCACGAGGTCGCCCGCATCCTCGGTGTACGGCACGCCGGAGAAGGTGAGCAGCCCTGCGTAGTCAGGCTTCTCGCCGTACTTGGCCCAGCGGCGCATCGGATCGAGCATGTGTGGTTCTTCGGTGCTGAGGGGCGGGGGAATGCGCGAACGGTTTCGTTCCGCGCCGCCCATCCTGCTGCCCCGCGGCGACCGGCGCAAGTCCCGCCGCCGACCCCCGGATTCGCCCCTCTTGCAGGGACGACGCGGCGGCGGCAGGCGGAACGAACCTTCCGCCCGGCCGGCCCTACTTCTTCCTCGGCGGCGCCTTCAGGGTGAACTGCAGCGTCGACGCCGAGGAGGCCTTCAGGCCTGGCGCGGTCGCGACCACCGTCAGTTCGTAGGACCCGACGGCGAGGGTGCGGGTCTTCGTGAGCCTGCCGTCGAATCGCACGTGGTTGACGCCCGCGAGACCGTTCAGCGTCGCCGAGCCGTTCACGGTCTGCTTGATGGTGCAGCGCTGCGACGTACGGGTCGCCTTGCCCGAGACGCACTTGCCGGCCTTCTTCCTCCCGGTGACGATCCGCTTCAGCGTCAGCTTCACCGTGGCGGGCTGCCCGAGCGTGAAGGCGAACGTGCGCTTGGCCGAGGTCGCCGTCACGAGCTTCGGCACGGTCGTGCCGCGGGTCACGGTCGCCGAGGTCTTGCCGCTGCGGAACTTCACCGCCGTGAGGGTCGTCGTGGTGAGCGGCTTGCCGTCGGGGCCGAGTGGTCCGCCGGAACCGGCGCCGGGACCAGGAGTGGGCGCGGGCGTCGGGGCCGGCGCGGCGGGGAGGTCGACGACGGCGACCACGACGCGCTTCGACGTGACCTCGCCCTGGAGGAAGCCGGTCACGGCGCGGCCCGCCCCGGCCGCGGCCGTGTACGGAACGCTCGGGGGACCGAACGATGGATTGGAGAGCCGCTGGAGCGTGCCGTCCTGCGCGCCGCCTCGGATGAGGCTCTGCACCTGCGTGCTCGCGGGCGACGGCGTCGCGTGGAATGCGACGAGCCCGGCGCCGCCGGCGTCGATCGCCACGGCGGCCCGGCCGGACTGCTGGTTCGGTCCGGGCGTGGTGAACGTGCCCGGGGACCAGGTTCCGGCGGAGAGCGTCGAAGACTCGGTGCCGAATGGGGCGAGCTGACGGTACGAGGCGCCGATGCCCGCGCCCGTCTCGGTCAGCGCGATCCGCGGGTACTCGGCGCCCTGGTCGGCGGCCGGGATGCCGTCGATGGTCTGCGGGGCGCCGAAGGTGGTGCCGTCGAAGGTGCGCACGATCGCGCGGGGGATCTGCGTGTTCGGCGGGTAGGTGAAGGCCGCGCGATACGCGACCCACGTGGTGCCGCCGCCGGTCGCGACGGCGCCCATGTCGCTGAACGACGTCGCCCCGGGCCGGCCCTGGAAGGTCGGGATCGTCGACTCGACGCGCGCCCCGATCTGCGTCGGCTGGTTGCCCGAGAGCTTCGTCGCGTAGAGGTGGTATTCGCCGCCGGTCGGGCTCTCCGTCCAGATCACCGTGGCGGTGGTGCCGGCGGCGTCGACGGCGATCTTCGCGCCGCGCATGTCGCCGGCCTCGGGCTCGTCGACGTTCAGGACGCCGCCGCCGGCCGCGGGCGCGTTCGG
>JAURVW010001486.1 GCA_030655275.1 Solirubrobacteraceae bacterium | reverse complement strand
GGGGCGAGGCCGCGCCGCGCCGCGACGGCCGCATGGAAGTTCACCGCCGCCGTGCTGATCTCGCGGCCTGCGAGGTGCATGGACTGGATCAGGGCGTCGCGCTCTGGGCTCGGCTCGGGCGGGTTCACCACCTGTCGCAGTTTACGGAGCGCTATAGTTCGTTCGGCCGAACGAACTAATAAGACCTGCGCGGCGGCGCAGATGGGCGTTCGGGTCGGCTCGGCCCGCGGAACGAAACGACCTGGGCCGATCGACGGCACCGGCAACGAACGAAAGGGTGGAGACGACATGCCGAAGGCATTGGTGATCGGAGCAGGACCGGCAGGGACCGCGAGCGGCTTGGCGTTGCAGCGGGCCGGGTGGGACGTGGCCATCTGTGAGGCCTACAGCGCCTCGGCGAGTCTCGACCAGGGCGCGTTCCTCACGGTCGCGCGCAACGGTCTCGACGCACTCGAGGCGATCGGCGTTGCGGACGCTGTCCGCGACCTTGGCTTCGTCACGCGGCGCATGCATTTCACCAGCGGCACCGGCAAGGCGCTCGGGAGCATGCCGCTCGGCCCGGGCGTCGGCGGCGCATCGCCGCGCACGGTGCTGCGCACCAACCTCTACACCGCGCTGCTCGATCGCGCCGTCGCCGCCGGCATCGCGGTTCATCACGACCGCCGGCTCGTCGACGCCACCGGCTTGCGCCACGGCGCCGACACCTCTCCGAGCAACGCCACGGCTTCGCCACCCGGCGCCACCACCTCGCCGAACGGCATCACCGCGACCTTCGCCGACGGCTCCACCGAGCACGCCGACCTCCTCGTCGGCGCCGACGGCCTACGCTCCCGCGTTCGCGAGCTGATCGACCCCGGTGCCCCGACGCCTGAGCCCACCGGGCTGGGCAACGTCGGCGCGATCGCGACCTCGGTCCCCGACGTCGACCTCAGCGCCGCCGCGGCCGACGGCGAGTACCGCATGGTCTGGGGTCGCCGGTGCTTCTTCGGCTACGCGGTCGACCCGTCCGGGGAGGTGTGGTGGTTCGCCAACCCGCCGGAGCGACGAGACGGAGCGGCCCACACGCTCGAGTCCGTCGCGCAGCTGCTCGACGACGACGCCTCCCCGGCCGCCGCGATCGTCCGCGCCACCACCGCGCCTGTGCTCGCCGGCCGGCAGCTCGCGCTGCCCCGCGTGCCCACCTGGCAACGAGACCGGATGGTGCTCGTCGGCGACGCCGCGCACGCCGTCTCGCCCGCCACCGGGCAGGGCGTCTCGCTGGCCTGGGAGGACGCCGCCCTCCTCGGCCTGCACCTGGCCCGCGAGCCTGATCCCTCCGTCGCCATCGCCGCCTACGTCGCGGCACGCCGCGAGCGCGTCGACCGCATCGTGAAATGGGGTCAGCGCATGGGCGGCGCCAAGGCTGCCGGACCGGTCGGCCGCCGGATCCGAGACGCGATGTTCCCGCTGGTCACCCGCCTGGCTTCACGCGAGTCGGCGATGCGCAAGCAGGCCTGGCTCCACGAGCATCACGTCGATTGGGCCGACACGGCCCGCGACCTCACCCACTGACGAAAGGCTCCGCAGGTCGCCGAACCCGGCGTCTGGCCGTCGATTGATTCCCGCGTCGGTCGGCGCCAGCCGAGGACCCCGCCGCCGCGGGGTCCACGTCGTCCTGGGGCGCGGGCGCCTTACTTCGTCTTCTTGAGCGTGGCCGTCGCCGTCGTCACGCGGGTGTCGGACTTCGTCTTGGGCTTGGCGGTCACGGTCACCTTCAGCGACCCGGAACGCAGGCGCGAGCGGTAGGTCGCGGGCACCTTGATCGAGACGCTCTTGGAGCGGCCGGCCTTGATGGTCTTGAACGACGCGGTGGCGATGGTCTTCGTCGTGGTGGTCTTGCCCTTCTTCGCCTGGATGGTGAGGGCGAGCTTGCCCGCGCAGCCCGCGGTCTCGGTCGACGGGCACTTGACCGACACGATCAGCGCACCGGCCTTCAGCGTGGTCGGCACCTTGCCGAGCGTGACCCAGGACGGGACGGGCTTGGGCGTCGTGACGACCGGGCGGGGCGTGGGCCCGGGCGGGTTCGGAGCAGGCGTCGCGGGCGCCGGCGCAGGCGTTGCGACCCGCGGCTCGTCCGGCAGGGTCGTGTCGAGCACGAAGAGCTTGACGCGACCGGTGTCGTTCGTCTCGGGGTCGCGGCCGAAGAAGATCAGCTTGCTCCCGAGGGGGATGAGCGACTGGACGGAGGGGCTGCCGCTCTTGGCCGCGGTCCCGTCGAATCCGGCCGCGCTGATCGGACGCGTGCCCGCCGCGGTGCCGTCCGTACGCCACAGGGCCTGCCCGAAGGGCGTAGCGCCTCCGACGAAGTAGCCGCGGCCGCCGAGGACGACGGGGGAGTTGGGCCCGTAGCCGTCGCCGTCGACGTTGGCCAGCAGGGAGGTCCCTGCATCGGTGCCGTCGGAGCCGAACACGCTGCTCCCGCGCAGGATGCCGAGGCCGCCGCCCAGGGCGAAGAGCGCCGGAAGGGACTGGCCGCCGGGACCAGGCGTGATGTCCTTCACCACGCGGGTACCGGCGAGGGTGCCGTCCGTCCGCCAGACCTCGGAGCCCGTGACCGGATCGTTGGCCGGCACGTAGTAGAGGATGTTGCCGTTGGCGATCGCACCAGGGTCGTCGATGCTGGTGCCGCCGGTGCCGGGGACGTGCTCGTAGACCAGGTGGGTGTCGGACTTGTCGGCCGGGTTGGTGACCCACAGCTCGCGGCCGTGGGTGCCGTCGTCGGCGGTGAAGTAGACCCGGTCGCTCGTGGCGACGAACCCGCTCGGGGCGCTGCCTCCGCGAACGTTGCCCGCATCCGGGTAGATGTTCTTCACCTCTTCCGTCGTGGAGCCGTTGGTGCGCCACAGCTCGGCGGGCTCACCGGGAGAGACGTTGGTGTTCGAGCGCGAGTAGTAGGTCCAGCCGCCCGCGGTGGCCGACGGCGAGAAGCTCTGGTTGGTGCCAACATCCTCGGCGCCCACCGAGATCTTCGTCATCACGGTGCCGCCCGGGGGCAGCGCGTAGGCCGCGTAGCAGCAGTTCCCCTGCTCGCCGAGCAGGCGGGAGATCACCAGTCGTCCGTTCGGGGCGCCGAAGATCGTCCCGACGGCCGGGACCTGTCCGCCGGTCACCCGCGTCGCGAGGGGCTGCTTCACCGTGTTCGGATCCGCCGCGTCGATGTAGAAGACGGTCTCGTTGCTCTCCGTGGCGTTGCTGTACGCGTTGAAGAAGAGTCGGTCACCGACGACGGTCAGCCGGTGCGGGTTGGAGTTGGATGCGGCGCTGCTCGCCGGACCAGGCCGCAGGTCCTGGACGAGCCGGGTGCCCTCGTTCGTGCCGTCGGTGCGCCACAGCTCGTTGCCGTTGACGTCGTCGTTGGCGACGAAGTAGGCGAAGCCGTTGAAGACGGTCAGCTCGTCGCCGGCCGTCGCGACGGATGGTGGCGCGACGGACCTGAAGACCTGCGTGCCGCGAACGGTGAGCTGGTCGGCAGAGGCGACGGCGGGAGCGAGCAGCGCTGGCAGGAGCGCGGCCGCGGTGAGGAGTCGACGCATCGACATGCAACGGACCTTCGGGTGGTGGGTGGGACCCCGGGGCAGCGGGAACCGAGCGACCCTACCGCGCCAACTTGGGCACCGCTACCCGATTTCAGACCTCTCGCGGTGGCGCGTACGCACGACTACGCTTCGTCGTCGCTCTCGTCCTTGCGGTCCGTGTCTCTCGACGGCTGCACCCGCTTGGGCTCACCGGGCATCTTGGGGTAGTCGGGCGGGTAGGGCATGTCGCCCTGCTCGTCGCGCTCGTACATCTCCAGCAGCGGCGTGAGGTCGTGGTGGACGTCGTCGATCTTCGCGTGGAGATCGCCGCGCTCGGCGAAGCGGGCGGGCACCGTGGCGACGGTGAAGAGGTCGGGCGTGATCTCGGGAAGCTCGTCCCACTCGACCGGCGTCGACACTGGGGCACCCGGGCGGGGGCGGATCGAATAGGCCGAGGCGATCGTGCGGTCGCGCGCGTTCTGGTTGTAGTCGATGAAGATCTTCTCCCCGCGCTCCTCCTTCCACCACTTCGTGGTGACCTCGCCGGGGCGCCGGCGCTCGAGCTCGCGGCCGAACGCGATCGCGGCATGGCGCATGTCGGTGAAGGTCCACTTCGGCTCGAAGCGCACGTAGATGTGGATCCCGCGGCCGCCGCTGGTCTTCGGATAGCCGACGTAGCCCAGCTCCTTCAGCAGCGTGCGGGCCTCGGCCGCGATCGCGACGGCGTTGGAGAAGTCGGTGCCCGGCTGCGGGTCGAGATCGATGCGCAGCTCGTCGGGATGGTCGACGTCCGCTCGCCGGACCGGCCACGGATGGAAGGTGATCGTGCCCATGTGCGCGCACCAGGCGACGACCGCCGGCTCGGTCGGGCAGATCTCGTCGGCGGAGCGTCCGGACGGGAACTGGATCGTCGCCGTTTCCAGGTAGTCAGGAGCGCCTTTCGGCACACGCTTCTGGTAGAAGGCGTCGCCGCCTCCTCGCTCGCGCGTGGAGACCACGATCCCCTCGTTCACGCCCTTCGGCCAACGCTCCAGCGTGGTCGGCCGCTCGCGCAACGCACGCATGATCCCGTCGCCCACCGACAGGTAGTACTCGGCGATCTCGCCCTTGGAGATCTCGGCCGTCTTCGCCGTGGCGGGGAAGATCACGCGGTCGGCGCTCGAGATGCGCACCGTCCGCTCGCCGGCCTCCAGGTGCAGCTCCTTGCCAGCCATCTCAGCGACCTTCGGCAGCCGGGCCGGCGGTGGTGGGCAGGACGACGGGCGCGCGAAGCATCTCGGGATCCTCTTCGGGCTGGTCGACGGAAAGCCTGCTGGGGGCGGAGGTCATGACCGGTAGACCGCCGGGCGGTGCCGAACTCATCGGCGACGATGTGCGCACGCGGATTTGGGCTGGGGGATCGCTCGTTACCGCGGGCTCTTCGTCGAAGACGCCCAATCGCTCGCTGGCGCCGTGACACTCGAAAACGGTCGTTCGAGCGGTCCGCGCCGACGCGGATATGGTCCGCCCATGCCCCGCTCGGTGCCCTCGTTTCCCGCCTGCTTGTCGACTGCCCTGGCGGCCGGAGTGCTCCTCGTGCTC
>JAURVW010001485.1 GCA_030655275.1 Solirubrobacteraceae bacterium | reverse complement strand
GTCGAAGTGCCGCCTCGATCGCCGCGATGTCGATCTTGCCCATGGTCATCATCGCGTCGAAGGCGCGCTTGGCTGCCGCGCGATCGGGGTTCGCCAACGCGGCCGTGAGCACCCGCGGCGTGATCTGCCATGACAGCCCCCACCTGTCCTTGCACCAGCCGCACGCGCTCTCCTGACCACCATGGCCGACGATCGCGTTCCACAGGCGGTCGGTCTCGGCCTGGTCGTCGGTCGCGATCTGGAAGGAGAAGGCCTCGCTGTGCTTGAAGTGCGGGCCGCCGTTCAGCCCGATGCACGGGATGCCGACGACGGTGAACTCGACCAAGAGCACATCGCCCTGCCTGCCATCGGGGTAGTCGCCCGGTGCATGGTGCACCGCGCCCACGGTGCTGTCGGGGAAGGTGGTGGCATAGAAGTTCGCGGCGTCGACAGCGTCACCGTCGTACCAGAGGCAGATCGTGTTCTTGCTCGTCATGGCGGTCTCCTGAAGACTGGCCATCGTAAGCAACGGGCGTTGACGCGATGTAACGCCGTGTGCGGGCGACATGCGATCAGGTCGCCAGGGCGATCGGGAAGTGCGCGCGCCATCCGTCCGCGCCGCGCTCGAAGGGCACGGTGATGGCATTGCGTGCTGCCGGCGACAGGTTGCGCCACAGGAAGTCGCGGGCGTTGCCGGCGTCGCCCGCCACGTAGAGCTGGGTGGTCAGCAGTTCGCGTGCGCCGAGTTTCACCTTGACGTGGATGTGCGGCGTTCGGCCGGTGTAGGGCACCGGTCGGATGGTGCGGAAGCGGTAGCTGCCGTCGGCCGCCACGCTGACGCGGCCGAAGCCCTGGAAGGCGGCGTCGGCGCGGTCGCCATCGCCCGGGTGGTGGTAGTGGCCGTGCTCGTCGCATTGCCAGATCTCGACCTGTGCCCCGCGCAGAGGTTTGCCGTCGAGGTCGGTCACGACGCCGTCGACCCAGGTCGGCTGACCGCCCCGGTAGTTCAGGGTGCCGTTGCGCAGGAGGTCGTTGTCGGCATCCGTCGGCAGGCGCACCGGGTAGAAGGGCCCTTCGGTCTGCGCCGGTGTGGCCACGCGCGTCGTCGCAGGTTGCGCGCGAGCGCCGAGCCAGAGCGCCGGTGCGGCGACGAGCGCGGCGGCCACCGTGCGGCGGGGTAGACCGGCCGAGCATGGGGCGGATGTCGCGTTCATGGCCCCTCGGATGACGCGCGGCCCTTGCAAGTTCCCGGAGGTCACCGCATGGCCGGCGGCTTCACACCGCCACCGGGCTGCGCTCGGCGAACTGCCCGTTCCAGTACGGGTAGTAGGGGTAGGGCGGCGTGACCGCACTCGCGGCATCGAGCCGCGCCACCTGTTCGGTCGTGAGCGACCAGCCCACCGCGCCCAGGTTCTGCACCAATTGCGCCTCGTCGCGCGCGCCGATCAGCACGCTCGCGACGGTGGGGCGCTGCAGCAGCCAGTTGATGGCGATCTGCGGGATGGTCTTCCCGGTCTCGGCTGCGATCTGGTCGAGCGCGTCGACCACGCGGTACAGGCGCTCGGCGTCGGCCGGTGGCGCGAAGCCCTCGGTCGCGTGCAGGCGGCTGTCGGCCGGCAGCGGCT
>JAURVW010000280.1 GCA_030655275.1 Solirubrobacteraceae bacterium | reverse complement strand
CGCCGCAGGCGCAGGCGCCGGTGCAGCCGGCGTGGCCCTCGGCGGCTTCACGGGCCCGTTCGCGCCGGCGGTCTCGCCCGTGCTCGGGGTCGCCTTCGGCAGCGCGGCGAGTTGGACCACCGGTGCGCTCTACGACGCTTTCCGGCCGGTGAAGAAGCCGATCAAGAAGCTGGAACCGATCAAGTGGCCGACCTTCGGCCCGGCCTGCAGATGACCGCGGCACAGACCCTGATCGCCGACCTCGTGCCCCGCGGCTGGAGCCTCCAGCCGGACGCGGCGCCGGGCACGTTCGCCCAGGTGCTCTCGCCGGCGTGCACCGACTACCGGTCGAACCTGAGCGTCCTGCCGGGCCTCGCGCCCGGAGCGACGGGACCCGAGACCGTCGAGGCCATCCATGATCGCCAGCTGCGCGCCTCGTTCGAGCAGATGGAGGGCGGGGTGTTCCTCGATCACCGGGAGGTCCTCGCGGGGGACCGCGAGGGGCTCGTCTCGACCATGGCGTTCCGCTACGAGGAACTCACGCTGACGGCGATGCTGCTCACGATCGGTGCCCGGCGCGGTGTGGTGGTGGCAAGCGCCCTCTGCGCGGACGAGCGCTTCGCCGACGACGGTGTGGTGCTCGAGGAGTTCATGGCGGCCCTGCCGTTCGACGCGCTCGCGGAGCTGGCATGCCCGGCGTGATCACCGAGGTCCGCCTCGGGCTGCGGCTCGAGGGAGCGTCGTCGCTCGCCCTCCAGGGCACCGTGGACGACGGTCGCTTCGTGCTGTTCGAGGGTGACGAGGGAACGGAGCCGGTCCTGTCCGGCCCGGTCTCGGCGGCGCCGCTCGAGTTCGCCCGGCTGGCGGGGCTCGGCCCGCGGCCAGAAGCCGGCGACGACATCCCGACGCTCCTGGCACCGGGGCTCGCGTCCTACGACCGGGCCGGGCTGCTCGACGCCTGGTCGGAAGCGTCGCGCGAGGGTACGGCGCTCGCGAGCGAGGACGTGGCGGTCTGGTCGGCCTGGAGCTCGTGGTCGCGCAGTCGGCGCCGTGGCGTGCTGCGGATCACGATGGTCGCCGACGCGGGCGCCGCCGGCCTCGCGCTGATCGACGTGTCCGAGGAAGGCGTGATCGTGCAACCCGCCACCGCGACCGACGTGTGGCGCTCCCTCCTCACGCTCCTGCCGCGCTGAACCCGATGGACTTCTACGACCGTATCCCCGACGAGCGCACCGAACGAGATTCGGAGCCGACGCTCGCCCGCGAGCCCGGAGTGACCGAGCACGGTTGGGTGTATCGCCACCGGCGCCGCGTCGGCCTGGCCGTGGTCGCGACCTGGATGGTGCTCGTGGCCCTCTCGGCGAGCACGACGGTGGGCGACGAGCCGGTGGGCGTCGGCATGGCGCTCTTCATGGGTGCGGTGCTGCTCTTCCTCTTCGCGATGCCGACCGTCTCGGTGATCTCGCTCATCGGGAGCCCGCCGCTGGGTCAGGAGGACGCGGCGGAGGCAGTCGAGCGGATCGAGGAGGCCCTGTCGGCACGCATCCCGTTCCGCGTCGTGCGCCGGTGCTTCGGCCGGGCCGTCGGCACCTTCGGTTTCCCCTTCGGGATCGGCGGGACGTTGCTGCTCATCTCGGGGCTGGGGCTGGTGTCCGGTCCTGAGGACTCGAGCCTGGTCTTCCGGATCGGCGAGGGGCTACTGGTCGGCTCCGTCGCCCTCACCGTGTTGGTGGGGGTCACGTCCTACCCGAGCGTGTTGCTGCCGCAGAGCTACCGCGCCCTCTACGGTCGCACGACCTGGATCGACCGACTCCGGGGGCAACGCGGCGATCGATAGGAGTCGCCGCCCGCCGCCTGGTCGAGGCGGCGGTGAGGCGGATCGGCCGAAGGCGGCGCCGCCGCGCCCCTCCTGGTTACTTGAGGGTCTGCGTGGCGACGCGCACGGTGTCGGTCGTCTGGTCGACGAACGAGAGCGCGACCTGCCGACCGTTCGAGCGCAGCTGGCTCGTGTTGAGCCCGCCCTCGAGGCGGCCGAGGGGCGCGCCGGCCGGAGCCTTCACGAGGCGGACGGTCTCCCCGGAGATGCGAGCGGCGTACCACTTGGTCTTGTCGCCCTCGCCGCGGATCCAGATCGCGAGCTCGAGCGAGCCGACGCGGACGACGCGAAGGTCTCGGGCGTCGGCGGCGGCGGAGAAGGCACCGCGGGCGACGACGTCGCCAGCCTCGTCGACGACGGCCCACTTCGGCTGACCGAGGAGGTTCTCCGCGCGCGAGCTGTCCTGCTGCAGCCATGTGACGACGGCGCCGCCACCGGCGCGACCCGCGACGTCGACCTCGAGCGCACGGCGAGCCGGCACGCCACCGATCGCGACGGCCTCCTCGAGGCCGCCTTCCTCCGTGCCCTGCGCCACGACGGGCACGCCGCGCACGGCGAGCTCGTTGGTCTGCTGGACGTCGAGTCCGGCGACGGCGATCTGCTCGCCGACGGTGGTCACGGCACCGCCGCCGAACCGCGCGGCGCCGAGGATCGAGTTGCGGGTCGGGGTCTTGCCGACCTTCACGAGCGCCGCGACCGACTTGGGCGCCTTGCCGGCGGCCGCCTTGGTCGTCTCGCGACGGCCGGTGGTGATCGCGTGGCCGGTGGAGGTGGCGGCCCAGTTGCTGCCGTCGGCGCCATGGGTGAAGTCGCCGGTCTCGACGCCTTCGAGGCCCTTGCCGAGCGGGACCGCGTTGCTGTCGGGCAGGACGCCGAACGCCGAGGCCGTCGGCAGGCCCTCGGTGACCGACTTCGGGATGAAGGAGGAGGTCGTCGCGACGAGGAAGCCGGACTTGAGACCGAAGACGCCGGGGGCATTGGCGTAGGTGCCGTCAGCGAGCGTGCGGCGCTGCCAGGCGGCCGAGGGGTCGGCGACGCGGGCGGCGATCCAGGCGAATCCTGGGGCGCCGGCCGACTGACCGGCCACGGCGACGTTGCCGCTGTCGTCGCGGGTCACCATCGACACGAGGCTGCCCGAACCCAGGCCGGCGACGCCGGTGAGCGTGCCGCCGACGGTGAAGTCACGGGCGGCGATCGAGGGTGTGGAGCCGCCGGCGTTCCAGGCGACGGTGCCCTTGCCGTTGGTCGTGAGGCCCAGGCGCGTGACGATGCCGGCCTGCACGCCCGCGGGCGCATCGGCGATCGAGAGCGGGTCCAGCCAGGCGTTCGTGGCCGAGGTGGTCGCCTTGGGCTTCGGCGTGGGGGTTGCCTTGGGCTTCGGCGTGGGGGTTGCCTTGGCGGCGGCCTTCGGCGTGGGGGTCGGCGCGGCCTGTGCGGCCACCGGGGCAAGGCACAGGGCGGCGAGGACGGCGGGGGCGACCGCGCAGGTCGCAGGGACGCGAGAGCGCTTCATACCAGCAGTAAACACCGGGGGTTCCAGAAGTTGCGCACGTTCGCGTGCCGGGCGCGGGCGGGGTGTCGGCGGGCCTTCGCCGATGGTGGTGAGCGGCCCGCGATGGGTGCCCCGATGCGAGGCGCCGGCGGCGGCGCCGGCGGGCCTTGGGGCGCCGAACGTCGAAATTCACCCCCTCGCAGGGGGGTAATCCGACGTTCAGCGGTGAGCCGGCCGCTCCGGGCATGATGGGTGCGTGGACACGCCGCTCGCCGATCCCAATCTCGACACCGAGGAGCGCACGACGTTCCGCGGGTTCATCGACGACGAGGAGGTCGGCACCGGCACGCTGGTGCTGCGCGCCGACGACGCCCGCACCTTCACGCAGGAGATCGCCGGCGAGGCGTTCGGGCGGCTCGCGGGCGACGCGACCGTCACCTTCCGTCGTCGTGGCGGCGAGCTCCATGCCGAGACCCAGTCGATCCTGCTGAACCACAAGGGCAAGCAGTCCTT
>JAURVW010001475.1 GCA_030655275.1 Solirubrobacteraceae bacterium | reverse complement strand
GCTGGCCGTGCTCGCCGCGTTCGGCGTGCGCACCCTGCTGCGTGCCGTCGGTCGCACGCCGGTGAAGCTGGCCCTGGCCGCGGTCCTCGCGTTCGTGGTCGTCTCCGACCTGGAGTACCCGTTCGTCCCGAACCCCGTCGGGTCGCTCCCGAGCTACGACGCCCTGCGCGACCAGCCGCCGGGGATCGCGGCCGAGCTCCCGATGATGCCCGCCAACCAGGATCTCAGCCAGGCGACGTTCTACCAGCAGCGCCACGGCAAGCGGATCGTGAACGGCTACCGCGAGGGCACGCTCCAGGAGGCCCGGGCGACCGGTCTCAACGACCTGAGCTCGAAGAAGGTGCTCTCAGGGCTTCGCGCGATCGGCGTGAAGTACCTCCTCGTGCGGCAGGACACCGACATCGTCGGATGGCCCAAGGTGCCGGAGCCGCGTGCGAAGGACGTGACGCTGCTCAAGGCCGACCCCGCGATGAAGCTCTACCGGCTCAAGCCCGGCTTCGGCACGCTCGCCCTGTGGTTCCGCGACCTCGGCGCGATCGAGACCGGTACCGACGGCAAGCCGCTGCAGTGGTCGCAGGGCGACGACGTCGAGCTGAACCTCGCGACCAGCTGCGTCACCTGCACGAAGGGCACGGTGACGTTCACCCTGCAGCCGTTCGGCGGCCCGCGCACGCTCACGTTCACCGGCGCTGGTCTCAACGGGCGCAAGGAGACGATCGCTCCCGGCATCACGAAGGTGGGGCTGCCCGTGACGCTGCGCGACGGCCGCGCCGACATCGATGTCGCGATCAGCCCGGGCCCGGTCCCGATCCCCTCCGTCATCGCCGGCTCGACCGACACCCGCTCGTTCAGCGTGGGTCTCGGCGAACCGACCCTGGAGGTCGACCGTTGACCGTTTCGCCAGCCCGGGCCGGGGCCGGGGCCGCCGAGGCGCTCGACGTGACGGTCGTGATCCCGGTCTACAACGAGCGTCCCGAGTTCCTGGAGGCGACGCTGCGCGGGCTCGCCGAGACGGCTCGCGAAGCCGGCCGCGACCCCCTGCCGGTGATCCTCGTCGACGACGGATCGACGATCCCGGTCGCCGAGCAGATCGATCCGGCCGCCCATCCCGGCCTCGCGATCACTGTCGACCGTGAGGCGAACGCCGGGCGCCTGCGGGCGCGCGCGCGAGGACTCTCCCGCGTCGAGACCCCGTGGGTCTGGCTGATCGACGCCCGCATCGCCGTCGAGCCCCGGGCACTGGCCTACGTGAGCGAATCCGTCGCCCGCGATCCCGCCCGTGAGGTGTTCAACGGGCACGTGCACGTGCGCACCGAGGGCAAGCCGTTCGGTCGGTTCTGGAAGGCGATCACCGAGGCCGCGTGGCATCGCTACTTCGCCCGGCCGCGCGAGCTGTCCTACGGCCTGGAGGACTTCGACCACTACCCCAAGGGCACGGGGATGTTCCTCACGCGCACCGAACTCCTGCGCGAGGCCGGTGCCGCGTTCAGCTCCGTGCTCTCCGACGAACGGCTGGTCTCCGACGACACCGCCCTCATCCGTGGCCTCGCGAGCCGCCGGATCTGGCTGTCGCCCGAGTTCGCCTGCTCCTACGAGCCCCGCACCGACGCCCGCGCGTTCCTCGGGCAGGTCTACTACCGCGGGACCACGTTCTACGACGGGTTCGCCCGCGAGGGCACGCGCTTCAAGCCGCTGCTCGACGTGTTCCCGTTCGTCTCGGTCGGTGCGCTCGTCGCGGTCGTGGTGCGACCCAAGCTCGCGCTCGCGTCGCTGTCGCTGCCCGTGATCACGGCGGCGTTCGCGAAGTTTCGGCGGGTCGGCACCGCCGACACCGCCGTACTCGCGGGCCTGTCGCTGCCCTTCGCCGCCGTCTACAGCCTGGGTATCTGGCGGGGCGTGCTGCTCGCCCGGTTCGGCGGCAAACCCTCATCTCAGGAGCCCACCACGTGATCTTCGTCTACGGGACCACCGGCGAGCTCATCAAGATCGCGCCCGTCGTGCGACGGCTGCGCGACTCCGGCGTGGAGCCGGTGATGGTCTGCACCGGCCAGCAGTTCCAGCAGATCCCGCCGATGAGCGACGACCTCGGCGTTCCGCAGCCGCACCTGTGGCTCGCGCGCGGACGCGGCGGCCACGACCTGGAACGCTCCGCCGACATCCCCGTCTGGGGCGTGCGACTCGCCGTCCAGATCCTGCGCCAGCGTGCCGTGCTGAAAGGTGCGGCGTCGACGGGCCCGGGCGTTCCGACGGTCGTCGTGCACGGCGACACGTTCACCACGGTGATCGGCACCCTGATCGGCAAGCTGATCGGCGTGCGCGTCGCTCACATCGAGGCCGGCCTGCGCAGCGGCTCCTGGCAGTCGCCGTTCCCGGAGGAGCTCAATCGCCGGCTCGTCTCCAAGCTCGCCCGCCTGCACCTGTGCCCCGGTCCCGAGGCGGTCGAGAACCTCGAGCGCGAGGGCACGGCCGGCGCGATCATCGACACCCACCGCAACACCGTCTACGACAACCTCTTCGACCCGCCGGTGCCGGTCGGGTTCGACGTGCCCGAGCGGTTCGGGCTCGTCTCGATCCACCGCTTCGAGTTGCTGCGCAAGGCCGACGACCTGCGCCAGGTGCTCGAGGTGCTGCGCGAGACCGCCGACCGCGACACGCTCCTCTTCGTCGACCACCCGACCACGATGGCCGCGCTCACCGGCCACGGCCTCGACGGGCTGCTCGAGCATCCGAACCTGCGCCGCATCCCGCGCGTCGCCTACCAGCGCTTCATCTCGCTGCTGCGCCAGAGCGAGTACCTCGTGACCGACTCGGGTGGCAGCCAAGAGGAGTGCGGCTACCTCGGGCATCCGTGCGTGGTGCATCGCGACCGGAGTGAGCGGTCGGTCGGCCTCGACGGGTCGGTGCTGCTCACCGGTGCCGACATCGGCGAGCTGCGTCGCTTCCTCGTCGACCCGACCTCGTGGCGCACGGAGCCGCAGGGTCAC
Source organism: Solirubrobacteraceae bacterium (assembly GCA_030655275.1). Taxonomy (GTDB): domain Bacteria; phylum Actinomycetota; class Thermoleophilia; order Solirubrobacterales; family Solirubrobacteraceae; genus JAGIBJ01. The sequence continues at coordinate 1,118 of JAURVW010001475.1, read as the reverse complement.
CTCGAGAGCCCATCCGATCTCTGCGTCGAACATCTCATCGCCCCGGATTCCGGGCGCTGAGAGGGCACGCCGGGCCGCACTGGCCCGCTGACCGAACATTGTCAGCGGGCGCGGCGATCGGGGGTACGCTGGACCGCGCATGTCGCGCCACCTGGTGATCGTCCCAGCGCTCAACGAGTCCCAGAGCATCGCCGGCACGGTCGCGGATCTCCGCACGCACGTGCCGGAGTTCGACATCGTCGTGATCGACGACGGCTCCACCGACGACACGGCGGCCCGGGCCCGCGCGGCCGGCGCCGACGTGGTCTCGCTGCCGTTCAACCTCGGGATCGGCGGGGCCGTGCAGACCGGCTACCGCTACGCCCTCGCCCGTGGGTACACGACCGCGATCCAGGTCGACGGCGACGGCCAGCACGACGCCGCGCACATCCGGTCGCTGCTCGAGCACCTCGTGGCGCATCCGGATCTCGACATGGTGGTCGGGTCGCGGTTCATGGCGGCGGGGGAGGGGTTTCAGTCCTCGCGGCTGCGGCGGGTCGGGATCCGAGTCTTCGCGCGGATCCTGTCGCTGTTCATCGGGCACGAGGTCACCGATCCCACGTCGGGCTTCCGGATGACGGGCCCGCGCGGCATCGCGCTCTTCGCCCGCGACTACCCGCACGACTATCCCGAGGTCGAGGCCGTGCTGATGATGCATGCGCACGAGCTACGCAGTGCGGAGATCCCGGTCGTGATGCGCGCGCGGCAGGGCGGCACGTCGTCGATCACGTCGATCGGCTCCTTCTACTACATGTTCAAGGTCACGCTGGCGCTGCTCGTCGGCTTCTTGCGGGCCAAGCCGGTGCGGCCGCTCGGGCGCGTCCAGGGTGAGGCTTCGGCGTGACCTCGCGGCTGCAGATCGTCGCGGTCCTCGGGGCGCTGGCGCTCTTCGCGCTGGTCTTCGAGCTGGTCCGGCGGCGAAAGATGATGGAGCGGTACGCGTTGCTGTGGCTCCTCTGCGCGCTCGTCCTGGCCCTCTTGGCGGTGTGGACCGGCCTGCTCACCGACTTCTCGCTGTCGCTCGGCATCAAGACGCCGTCGAACGCCCTCTTCCTGGTCGCCTTCGGCTTCGTGCTGAT
>JAURVW010000279.1 GCA_030655275.1 Solirubrobacteraceae bacterium | reverse complement strand
CCGAGGACTGACCGAGTCGGCTGCTGCACCCGCGACGGCGGGTGCGAGTGTGCGTTTTCGCGGACAGGGCTGCCCGCTTGCGCGGACGTCGTCGTCCACTTCGGGCCATTGGATGCCGTCGGTATCCGCGAAGCAAGAAATTTCCGACCCGACCGGTACTTTCGGCTCACGTTGGTGCTCTTATGCCGTGACACGCCGCTCCACGCCACGCGACGGAGCGGTCACGACCCACCCGCATGAGGAAACCTTCTATGTCCAAGACCGTTCCGATCCTGCGCGCCGCGTTCGCCGCCGTGCCCTTGGTCGCTGCTGCCCTGGCGTTGCCGACCGGCGCGTCCGCCGCTGGCGTCGCCCTGAGCACCGCCGGCTGGAACTGGACGAACCCCGCCCCGCAGGGCAACACCCTGTCCGGGATCCAGTTCGTCGGCAACACCGGCTACGCCTATGGCGGTGGCGGCACCATCCTGCGCACCACCGACGGCGGCACCACGTGGTCCGGCCTCTACACCGGCACCGGCCAGGCGATCAACTCGATCGACCTCGTCGACGAGAACACGCTCGTCGCGCGCGTCGGCACGGCGAAGTCCTGTGGCCTGCGCCTCACGAGCGACGGCGGCGCCACGTTCAAGCGCTTCGTCTTCGACGGCAACGAGGGCGTCTGCGACACCGCGATCCGCTCGGTCGACTTCGTCTCGAAGGACGTCGGCTTCGTGCTCATGGCCGATGGCCGCATCCTCAAGACCGCCGACGGCGCAGCGTCGTTCGGCGGCGTGACGAAGGTCGACGGCGGCACGAACCTCCTGTTCGTCGACGGCACCACGGGCTACGCCACCACGGCGACCACCCTCAAGAAGACGCCCGACGGTGGCCAGACGTGGTCCGACGTCGCTCCGCTGCCCGCAGGCGTCACCGCCGTCCGTCTCCTCTCGCCGACGACCATGATCGGCTGGGGCAAGGACGTCTACGCCTACTCCAAGGACGCCGGGGCGACCTGGTCGGAGCCGGCGGCCACTCCGGGTCCTGTTCCCAGCCCCAGCCCCGAGCCGACCCCGAGCCCGAGCCCCGACCCGAGCCCGAGCCCCGAGGTGAGCCCGAGCCCGAGTCCGAGCGCAACTCCGACCCCGAGCCCGACGCCGTTCCCCGGTCGCGCTCCGCGGACGATCGGCGGCATCACGCCGTCGTCGGTCTCCTGCCGCACCGAGCTGCAGTGCGCGTTCTTCGGTGACAACCAGCTCATCCTCACGAGCGACGGTGGAGCCACCTTCACGAAGGCGACGATCGGCAACGGTGACGTGAACGCGGTCGGCTACGCGGCCGGCGGCCGCCTCGTCGCCACCGGCAAGCGGGGTGTCACCTACCTCTCCGACAACGACGGCGCCACGTTCCGCCGCACCTCGTCCGATCCGGTGGCGGAGGAGATCCAGTCGATCGACACCCGCGGCGCGGGCGGCCCGGTCGGCATCACCGGCAACGGCCGCATCGCACGCGTCGTGGGCGACGCCTGGTCGCTGCTGCCCACGCTCTCGACGGGCTCCCTGACCGACGCCGACTTCGTCGACGACAAGGTCGGATACGCACTCGGTACGAACGGCAACCTGCAGCGCACGCAGAACGGCGGCGCGACGTGGACGACGCTCGACACGGGTACGCCGAGCGCCTCCAAGTACATCGTCGCGTTCGACGCAAGCACGCAGGTGCTGCTCGGCAACTTCGGCGTGTACCGCGCGTCGACGGACGGGGTCTTCGAGCAGGTCTCGTCGAAGAACCTCAGGAAGTTCAGGATCCAGGGCGTCGACGCCAAGGGCAACCGTGCGTTCGTCTGGGACGACGCGAAGAAGACGGGCGGCATCCGGGCCACGTCCGATGCCGGCAAGAGCTGGAAGGTCGTGAAGCTCCCGAAGGGCGCAAAGTCCGTCGACGAGGTCGCGGCGATCCCCTCGAAGGGCCTGCTCGCCAGCATCGACGGCAAGCTCTACCGCTCGAGCACCGACAAGGGCTCCAAGTGGACCGCGCTCCCGAGCGCCGGCTCCCAGGTCAGCAACCTCGAGGCCTCCAGCGCGACCGAGTTCCTCGTGGTGCCCAAGGGCGATTGGGACGACTCGGTCATCCTCCGCACCACCGATGCCGGCAAGTCGTTCGCGGCCCAGGCCCTGAGCGGCGGCGGCAACGAGATCAGTGCGCTCGCGGCCGACGGTCCGGGCAAGGCGTTCGCCGCCGTCACCGGCGGCGAGGCCCCGGCGCTGTTCAGCACCATCACGGGTGGCGTTCGCGGCGCGGCGAGCTCGCTCTCGCTCTCGCGTACGTCGAAGAAGCAGAAGCCGTCCAGCAAGGTGGCGATCGCCGGCACGCTCCCCGGCGCCAAGGGTGGCGAGGTGGTCCGCGTCGCGGTCCGCAAGGTCGGGAGCGCGTCCTGGAAGTCGGTCGATGCGATCGCCGGCGCCAACGGCGGTAGCTTCACCGCCCGCTTCAAGCTCAGCAAGGGTCAGTACGAGGTCGTCGGTCAGTGGACGGGCGACTCCGGCCGCGCCGGTGCCGGCAGCTCGGTGCTGAAGCTCAAGATCGCGAAGTAGCGCAGAGCGCCACGGCGACGACCATCGGCCCCGGTGTGGGGTGCGGCCCCCGCGGCGGGCCGCACCCCCCCCCGGG
>JAURVW010001474.1 GCA_030655275.1 Solirubrobacteraceae bacterium | reverse complement strand
CAGCCGGCAGACGGTCTACAACGAGATCGGCACCAAGCCGGGACTGGCCGAGTCGATGATCCAGCGCGAGCTGCAGCGCTTCCTGGCCATCGTCCAGCGCGCGTTCGACTCCCACCCCGACGACATGGTGGCCGCGATCGGCGCGGCCTCGCGCGGCTGCCTCGAGAACGCCCAGGACAACCCGTTGCTGCACGCCGTCGTCTCGGCCACGCACGGCGCCGACACCGAGCTCCTCCCGCTGCTGACCACCCACGCCGAGTCGCTGCTGGTGGTCGCCAAGGGCGTCATCGCCGAGCGCGTCGTCCCCTACGGCCTGACCCTCGAGGCGCGCCGGCTCGACGCCGCGATCGATCTCGTCGTACGCCTCGTGCTGAGCCACGTGATGCAGCCCAGCGCCTCTCCGGCCGAGACCGCCGACGACATCGCCTGGATCGCCGCCAGGGTCCTCAGCTAGCCGTTCGGCCTCCCACGTTGGCGCCGCCGCCTACCCTCGTCACAGAGGAGGGGACATGGACGTCTCGCGCGCTTTCACCGCGGTCGCTGTTGCGGCTGTCCTGGTGACGACCGCCTGCGCCGCCGAGCCCGACCCCACCGAGCCCGGTGCGAGCGACTCCGCGACTGTCGAGGGGGCGAAGACCCCCGAGGGAGCCAGCACCGGCACCACCGCGACCGCCCTCGACCCGTCGTACGCCGTCGAGGCACCCGGCAAGCGCACCGGTGCACTCGGCGCCGCCGACATCCTGATCACGGCCAAGGACACCCTGAGCGCCGACCTCGTCCAGCAGATCGAGGCGCTCGACGGAGTCCAGGCCGCCACGACGATCTCGCTGGCCAACGTGCCGCTCGAGAACAAGGTCTACAACCTCGCGGCCGTCGACCCGGCCGAATACCGTCGTTTCACCTCCCAGCAGAGCGCCGACCTCCAGGCCCAGTGGGACCGCGTCGCCGCAGGCGAGGTCGCCGTGTCCTCCACGCTGCGCAAGCAGCTGCCCGTCGGCAAGGACGGCGTGCTGCGCCTGGGGGCCGCCCAGGGCGCCGACGTCCACGTGGGCGCCTGGGCGCCGCAGGCCGAGAAGGTCGACCTCGTCGTCAACCGCAAGCGCGGCGAGGCGCTCGGCATGGTCCCCGACAACGCGCTGCTCATCGCCAC
>JAURVW010001473.1 GCA_030655275.1 Solirubrobacteraceae bacterium | reverse complement strand
GGGGCGCCGAGCACCACCCGTAGTGCGAACCAGGCGAGCGCGGCCCGATGACCGAGCCGGCAGTACGTGACGATCCGCTGCGCCGGATCGACGCCCGCCGCTTCCAGCCGTCGCGCGATCGACGCCGCGGGCAGGAACCGGCCGTCGGGGCGCAGGAGCTCGCGGAAGGGGAGATGTCTCGCGCCGGGCAGACGCCCGCCGACGGCGGCCCCGTGGTCGACGTCGAACTCCGGCGGGCTCACGCGGTCGCCGAGGTATTCCTCACGCGACCGCACGTCGAGCAGGGCCCACGACGGATCCTCGAGTGCCCGCTCCACCGCGTGGCGGTCGATCCGCTCGGGCGACGCGGTCGGCGCCGTCCACGTCGGGGTCGCGCCACCGGGGGAGAAGAGCGTCTCGCTCGGCGCTGGCACGAGCGGCAGACTGCCACCGACCCACGCCTCCTTGCCGCCGTCGAGCAGGCTCACGTCCGGGTAGCCGGCAACCTCCAGCGCCCAGGCGGCGTAGGCCCCGAACTGGACCGGGTCGCCGTAGACGACGAGCGGCGCGCCCGGCTCGATCCCGAGCGACCCGAGCCGGCAGGCCAGCTGCTCCGGGCGCGCGATCCGTCGCTCCCGCGCGTCCCACAACAGCTCGCGCCAATCGACCCGGCGGGCGCGGGGGAGGACCGCCGGCGTCCCTGCCGGCGAGCCCTCGTACCCGATCTCCAGGAGGGCGCCTGCGCCCTGGTCCCCCGACGAACCCTGGAGCTCGGCTGGATCGATCAGCGCGGGCATCGCCTCAGCCCTGATCGGAGGTGGTGTCGCCCGTACCGACGAGCGCCGCCCACGGGTAGCCCTGGCGTGGCGCGATCGTGGTCGGGGCGCCAGCGATGCCCGAGCGCAGGAACACGCGCGCGGCCGGCTCGACGAGCGGGATCCACGGCAGCTGCTCGCTGAGGATCGCCTGCGCCTTCACGAGCGTGGCGGCGCGCGCCTGCGGGTCAGGCTCGCCGAGGGCCTCGTCGACGAGTGCGTCGTAGGCCGGGTCGCTCCAGTCGCCGAAGTTCTGCGCGTTGCCGGTCGTGAGCGACTTCGACAGCTCCGTCGGGTCGGCGGTCTGCGGCGTCTCCGGGTAGATCGCGAGGTCGTAGCCCCGGCGGTCCTTCGGATTGAAGTACACGGACACCGCCTTCGCGAACGGCTGTGGGCGCAGCTGCACGTCGAGGCCGATCTCCCTGCCGGCGGAGGCGACGGCGTTTGCGACGGTCGGGAAGAGCGCGAAGGTGGTGTGGTAGACGAGCACGATCTTCTTGCCCGTGGCGCCGGCCTCGCCGACGAGCCGCTTGGCCTCGGCCAGGTCCGTCTTCGGCTCCGGTGCCTCCGCCCACAGCTCCCGGCCGTTCGGCACGAGCGTCTGCCACGCACCGGAGGCGGCCGGGCCACGGGCGATCGTGCCGGTGCCGGCCCAGGCAGCGCCGTTGATGCCCTGCCGGTCGAGTGCCAGCGACAGGGCCCGCCGGACCCGCACGTCGCCCAGCGCGCTCGTCTTGTTGAGCGGGACCAGGTGGTAGGCGTTGATGCCCGAGGTCAAGAAGAGCCGGCCCTTGCCCGAGCGCTGAAGCTTCGCGTAGGTGGAGGGATCGAGCTCGTAGGAGCCGTCGATGCCGCCCGTCAGGAGGGCGTTCGTGCGAGCTGCCGCGTCGGGCAGGAACGAGATCTGGACGGTCTTGGCGTGCGCCTTCAGCGACGGGTCCCAGTACGTCGCGGCGCGGTTGAGCGTGAACGACTGGCCCTTCGTCCACCTCTCGAGCTCGTAGGGCCCCGTGCCGTTGACGCCCACCTGCGGGCTGCCGTAGTCCTTGCCGGCCTTGGCGAGGAACGCCTTGCTCTCGATCGCCCCGGCGGTCGTCGCGAGGTACGAGTCGAAGAGCACGTCGGGGCGCTTCAGCTTCACGGTCACCTGCAGCGGACCGGTCGCCTTCACCGACGACACCGAGCCGAAGGCACTCACCCAGACCGAGCCGTGGTCGGGGTCGCGGGCGCGGTCGAGGCTTGCGACGACGTCATCGGCGGTGAGCGGCGTGCCGTCGTGGAACGTCACGCCGGGCCGGATCTCGTACACACGGGTCTTGGGATCCGGGGTCTCGACGCTCGTCGCGAGGCCGGGCTCGACCTTGCCGCTCGGGCTGCTGCGCAGGAGCGTCTCGACCACGTTGGCGACGGACTGCGTGAGGGCGGAGTCGACGGCGAGCGTGGTGTCGAGGGTGGCCGGCTCGGCCTGCACGGCCCACTTGAGCGTGTCGAGGTCGCCGGTGGCCTTCGGCGCGGTGCCCGTGAAGGGCTGCAGGCTCCCGGCCGACTTGGCGACGTCGGTGTCGCCGCAGGAGGCGAGCGCAAGGGTGAGACCGGTGAGGGCGGCGGCGGACAGGCCGGCGGCGGGAAGGGAGGTGGAACGTCGTCTGGAGATCACGGTCGCCGCAGCGTTCCAACGCGGCGAGGGCATCGCCATCGCAGCAGCGCACGGCGGCCGTTCCGATGTGTTTGGCCCCCGAACGGGCCGAATTGGCGAGACGGCGGTGGCCCGGATGGGGCGCAGGCGGGGCTCACGCGAAGTAAATCCCATAAAGTCGGCCGTGTTACTCCATTATCGATCGTCGCGGCCTTGGCTGCGACCCAGGAGCATCCCCCGTGCCCGATCCTCGTCACATTGCCCTCGGCGGCTTTCTCATCGCCGGCGCCACCACGCACAGTCATGCGTCGTGGCGCCACCCGCGCACGAGCCCGGGCTTTCTCACGGCCGACTACTACAAGCGCGTGGGGCAGACGCTCGAGCGCGGCAAGTTCGACTTCCTCTTCCTCGCCGACAACTTCGCGGCCCCGCGGCGCTACGGCAATAGCGTCGATGAGGGCCTGCGCCGCGGCACCCAGAGCGCGGCGTCGATCGATCCGCGCATCGTGCTCGGCCTCCTCGCGGGCGCCACGGAACACCTCGGGCTCGTTGCGACCACCTCGGTCACCTACCACACGCCCTTCGACATCGCCCGGGTCTACGCGTCGCTCGACCACCTCAGCGGCGGGCGGGTCGGCTGGAACGTCGTGACCTCGTTCGCGCAGGCCGAAGCCCAGAACCACGGCTTCACGGACCACGTCGAGCACGACCGTCGCTACGACCGCGCCGAGGAGTTCCTCGAGGTCGCCTACGGCCTCTGGGACTCGTGGGACGAGGGCGCGCTCGTGCAGGACAAGACCGGCAACGTGTTCGCCGATCCGGCAAAGGTGCACGAGCTCGCGCACGAGGGCGAATTCTTCTCGGCGCGCGGTCCGCTGCCCATCCCGCGCTCGCCGCAGCGCCGTCCGGTGATCTTCCAGGCCGGGTCGTCCTCCCGTGGGCGCGACTACGCCGCCCGCTGGGCCGAGGCGATCTTCATCATCGATCCGACCCCCGAGGGCCGCAAGGCCTACTACGACGATCTCAAGTCGCGCGCGTCGAATTTCGGTCGCAACCCCGACGATCTCAAGATCCTCCCGGCCTTCGAGCCGTTCGTGGGGGAGACGGCGAGCATCGCCGAGGAGCGCCACCAGGTGCACAACGACCTGGCGGATCCGGTCTCGGGCCTCATCACGCTCTCCAACCACACCGACTACGACTTCTCCCAGCACGCGCTCGACGAGCCCATCGGGCAGATCGAAGTGCCCGGGATCCAGGGCCTCGCGGAACTCGTGGGTCGGCTGTCGGCGTCGCAGGGGCTCACGCTGCGCGACATCGGCCAGGCCTACGCGGAGGGCGTGCTGCTGCCGCACTTCGTCGGCACGGGCGCCGACATCGCGGACCAGATCGAAGCGTCCGTCGACAACGGCGAGGCCGACGGCTGGATGGTCTCGCCGGCATACGCGCCGGGGGCCTTCGAGGAGTTCGTCGACCTCGTGATCCCCGAGCTGCAGCGCCGCGGGCGCCTGCGCACCGAATACGAGGGCCGCACCCTGCGCGACAACCTCGGCCTCGGCGCCCCGAAGGACCTGCCGGCCGTCGCGCTCGTCGGCTGACGGACGGGGCCGGCCGGGCGCACCGGCGGGAGAGCTGGCTGGCCGAGGAGGCGCCGGCCGGGGTGCTGGTCTCGGCTGTAGGGCCGGGCCCCGGTTCGGGCCTCGGACACGTTCGGTCCCGCACGAGTGGGACGAACCGTGTCCGTGGCGCCGCCGTAGGATCGTTGGCGTGTCTTCACCCGCCTCGCCACCGACCGCCGCCGACGTCCACGCGGCGGCGATTCGCCTGGAGCCGGTGGTGCGACGCACGCCGTTGGAGATCTCGGAACGGCTCGTCGAGGAGCACGGCTTCACCGTGCTGCTCAAGCGTGAGGACATGCAGCTCTGCCGGTCCTACAAGGTCCGCGGCGCCTACTCGTTGATCTCGGCGCTGACGGCCGAGGAGCGGGCGCGCGGGGTGGTCTGCGCGAGCGCCGGCAACCACGGCCAGGGCCTCGCGTTCGCGTGTCGCCAGCTCGAGATCCAGGGGCGCGTGTTCGTGCCGGCCAACACTCCGCGTCAGAAGCGCGAGCGGATCCAGGCGATCGGCGCCGAGTGGATCGACCTCGTGATCGCCGGGTCCTCCTACGACGAGGCCAGTGCCGCCGCCCACGCCGACAGCGACACGACCGGCGCCGTCTACGTGGAGCCGTTCGACGACGCGCGCACGATCGCGGGACAGGGCACCGTGGCCGTCGAGCTCCTCGAGCAGCTCGTGATCCCGCTCGACACGGCCGTCATCCCGATCGGCGGCGGTGGGCTCGCCGCCGGCATGGCCCTCTGGCTCCGCGAACACTCGCCTGTGACCTATCTGATCGGCGCCGCGCCGGCCGGCGCCGCGAGCATGCGCGCCGCCCTCGACGCGGGCGGCCCGGTTCGGCTCCCGGCGGTCGACACGTTCGTCGACGGCGCCGCGGTCGGCCGCGTCGGCGACGTCACCTACCCGCTCGTGCGCGATCTCCTCGACGAGATCGTCGCGGTGCCCGAGGGCGCCGTCTGCACCGAGATGCTGGCGCTCTACCAGACGGAGGGCATCATCTCCGAGCCGGCGGGGGCGCTCGCGATCGCCGCGCTGAGGGGGCCGCTCGCCCGCACGCCGCAAGGCCCGACGGCCTGCATCGTGTCCGGCGGCAACAACGACGTGTCGCGCTACTCCGAAGTCGTCGAGCGGTCGCTCATCCACGAGGGGCTGCGTCACTACTTCCTCGTCACGTTCCCGCAGGAGCCGGGCGCGCTGCGCGGCTTCCTCGACGACGTGCTCCAGTACGGCGAGGACATCATCGCCTTCGAATACGTGAAGAAGAACAACCGCGAGACGGGCCCGGCGCTCGTCGGCATCGAGCTCGAGCGCGCCGCCGACATCGACGGCCTCCTGGCCCGCTTCGAAGCCAGCCGCCTGGAGATCGAGCAGGTCCCACCGGGCTCGCCGATCTTCTCGTTCCTGCTCTAGAAGAGCGTGCCGCGGCACGGGGCTCGCCCAGCACGTCGAGGCGCTGCGCAGGTTCTCACCGCCTGAGCGTCCACAACCTGCACAGCTCGCCAGTCGGGCCGCGGCGCTGTGCAGGTACTCGACGCCCAGGGATCCACAACCTGCGCAGCTCTCCAGGGGTTCGGGGCGCTGTGCAGGTTCTAGACGCCCAGGGATCCACAACTTGCACAGCGCGACGGGCGGATTGGGTCGACGCAAGACCCATCGCACCTACTTTTCGGAGTTGACATAACGCCGGCCCACCGGGGCCCGCCGACGCCGCAGCCAGGTCATTGGCCCAACCTGCTCCGGCGCCCGCACCCTCGGTGCGGAACGACCGACCCGCGAAGCGCTGCAACCGGCCAGAACCGTGCTGAGGCCCCGGGCCCATCAATGCCTCGGCCCATCAGGACTCCCGTCGCGGCGAGCTCGATGGCCGGGCCCAGCCGGAGCAGCCCAGAAGCAAGCTGGCCGCGACGGCCGGGGACAGCCAGAGCGGCCCAGGAGCAAGCTGGCCGCGATGGCCGGGCCCAGCCAGAGCAGCCCAGGAGCAAGCTGGCCTCGATGGCCGGGCACAACCCGGGCAGCCCCGAAGCAAGCTGGCCGGTCCTGCCTCGCCTCCGCGAGGCCCTCGCTCCTAGGCTCGGGGCGATGAGCACGAGTTCCGCAGCGGCCTCCACCCCCGGTGCCGGTGCCGCTCCGGCCCGCGGCGTCACGGGGCTCGCCATCACCGCAGCCCTCGGCGGGCTGCTCTTCGGCTTCGACAGCTCCGTGATCAACGGCGCGACCGGCGCCATCCGCGAGAGCTTCGAGCCCGGCAGCTTCCTGCTCGGCACGGCCGTCGCCTCGGCGCTGCTCGGTTCGGCCGTCGGCGCCTGGTACGCGGGCCGCATCGCCGACCGCTTCGGGCGCCCACCGACGATGGTGATCACCGCACTGCTCTTCGCGGTCAGCGCGGTCGGTTCGGCCATCTCGTTCTCGATCTGGGATCTCATCCTGTGGCGCGTGATCGGCGGCATCGCGATCGGCTCGGCCTCCGTGATCGCCCCGGCGTACATCGGCGAGATCAGCCCGGCACGCCTCCGAGGCCGGCTCGGATCGCTCCAGCAGCTCGCGATCGTGCTCGGCATCTTCGCGGCGCTGCTCTCCGACTACGGCCTGGCCCAACTCGCCGGCGGCGCGGGCGAGGAGCTCGCGCTCGGCATGGATGCGTGGCGGTGGATGTTCCTCGTCGGCATCCTGCCCGCCGCGCTCTACGGCCTGCTCGCGCTCCGGCTGCCCGAATCACCGCGGCACCTGGTGGTCGCCGGCGACCTCGACGAGGCCCGCGTGCAGCTCGAACGGTACGTCGGCGGCGACGTCGACCACCGCCTCGCCGAGATCCAGCGCACCGTCAGCCACGAACGCAAGACCGGCTTCCGCGACCTGCTCGGCGGCCGGTTCGGCTTCCTTCCGATCGTCTGGACCGGCATCGCGATCTCGATGTTCCAACAGCTCGTCGGAATCAACGTGATCTTCTACTACTCGACGGAACTGTGGCAGTCCGTGGGCTTCTCCGAATCCGACGCGCTGCTGATCGGCGTGATCACGTCGGTCACGAACATCGTCACCACGATCGTCGCGATCTTCTTCATCGACCGCATCGGTCGCCGTCGCCTGCTCATGGCGGGCTCGGCGGGCATGGCGGTCTCGCTCGGCACGATGGCCGTGATGTTCGCGGGCGCCGTCGTGAAGGGCGACGCCGTCACGCTGGAGGGCGGCGCCGGCACGGTCGCGCTCGTCGCCGCGAACGTGTTCGTCTTCTCGTTTGGCGCGTCGTGGGGTCCGGCGATCTGGGTGCTGCTCGGGGAGATGTTCCCCAACCGGATCCGCACGATCGGCCTGGCCGTCGCCGCCGCGATGCAGTGGATCACGAACTTCGCGGTGAGCCAGAGCTTTCCGATCCTCTCCGACATCGGCCTGCAGTTCGCCTACGGGCTCTACGCGATCTTCGCCGTCCTCTCGGGCCTCTTCGTGTGGCGCGCGCTGCAGGAGACGAACGGGCGTGAGCTCGAGGACATGGACGACGACCCGGTCCCGGCGACCGCCGTGGCCACCGGCTGACTTGCGACGGGCCCGTCGGTTCGAGCGAGGAGCCTGTCGCTCGGGGCGGGAGAGACAGGCGATCCAGGCTCAGGGATTCGTTGCATCCGCCGATCCCTTGGAAGCGTTCGCCATGGCCGGGCCCGAGGGCCCACGACGTCATAGGACGCGCCGAGGGCAGATGGCACTGCGTCCAATCTGTGTGAAACCGAACAGTGGTTCTGTATTGTGGCGTCCATGAACGAGGCAACCCGTGCCGGCGGCAAGCGCGAAGGCGAGTACGACGTCGACTACGTCGTGATCGGCTCCGGCTTCGGAGGCAGCGTCTCGGCGCTGCGACTCACCGAGAAGGGCTACTCCGTCACGGTCCTGGAGCAGGGCAGGCGCTTCGCCGACGCCGACCTCCCGAAGGACTCGTTCGATCTCAAGCGCTACTACTGGAACCCGAAGGTCGGCCTTCGCGGGATCTGGAAGCTCACCACCTTCAAGGACGTCCTCGTGATGAGCGGGACGAGCGTCGGCGGCGGATCGAACGTGTACGCCATGACGCTCTACACCCCGCCGGACCGCTTCTTCCAGGATCCGCAGTGGGCCTCGATGGCCGACTGGAAGACCACCCTCTCGCCGCACTTCGAGACGGCCCAGCGGATGCTCGGCGTGACCGACGTGCGCCGCGACGACAAGGCCGACGGTTGGCTCAAGGAGTACGCCGATGAGCTCGGCGTCGGCGAGTCGTACCGCAAGACGCGCGTGGGGGCCTACCTCGACACGCCCGGCAAGACCGTCGCCGATCCGTACTTCGGCGGCGAGGGCCCGGAGCGCACGGGCTGCACGCAGTGCGGCCGGTGCATGATCGGCTGCCCGGTCGGCGCCAAGAACACGCTCCTCAAGAACTACCTGTGGTTCGCGGAGCAGGGCGGCGCGACCATCAGCCCCGACCGCACCGTCGTCGACATCCGCCCCCTCGACGGCGACCGCGGCGCGACGGGCTGGCTCGTCGAGCACGAGGCCTCCGGGCGACGCGAGGGCGTCGACCGCCAGACCCTCCGGGTGCGCGGCATCGTCGTCTCCGGTGGGGCGCTCGGTTCCAACACGCTCCTGCAGCGGGCCCGGCTCCAGGGCAGCCTGCCGCACATCTCGCCGATGCTCGGCGAGCTCGTACGCACCAACAGCGAGTCGATCCTCGGCGTCACCGTCCCGCCGGAGCAGGCGAAGGGGATGAGCACGCGCGTGGCGATCTCCTCGTCGATCTACCCGGATCCGGACACCCACATCGAGACGGTCGTCTTCGGCAAGGCCGGCGGCACCAACAAGTTCATGATGGCCCTGCTCACGGGCGACGGATCGCGCGTGACGCGCCCGATCAAGCTGCTCGCGCAGATGGCTCGCCATCCGCGCCGCTGGATGAAGCTCTTCCTCACGAAGGGCTGGTCGGAGCGCACGGTCGTGATCCTCGTGATGCAGTCGCTCGACAACGCCCTGCGCCTCACCGCCAAGCCGCGGCGTGGGGGAGGCGTGAAGCTCCAGACGCAGCAGTCCGGCAAGGCCAACCCGACCTACATCGCCGCCGGCAACGCCTTCGCGAAGTGGCTGGCCGAACGCACCGGCGGGATCGCGGCCAGCGGCGCCCTCGAAGCCCTCTTCAACATCCCCGCCACCGCCCACTTCCTCGGCGGCGTGCCGATCGGCCCCTCACCGGAGAAGGGCGTCGTCGACGGCGACCTACGCGTCTACGGCTACGAGAACCTCATGGTCGTCGACGGCGCCGCGATGCCGGCCAACGTCGGCGTGAACCCGTCGCTCACCATCACGGCGCTCGCCGAGCACGCCATGGCGAGCGTCCCGCCCGCCGACGGCGTCGACCCCGCGACCGTGAAGGTGCGCGGGGCCGAGCCCATCGCGGGCCAGACGGCGATCGCCGAGCCTGCGCCGCTGCTGCAGATCAGCAACCTGACGGCGCCGGCCGGGCACTGACCCGGGCCGGCACCGCCTCGCTCAGGGCGTCGTCGACTTCTCGGCAGTCCGCTCCTCGGAGCGGATCTGCGCCTCGACCTCGGCGTCGGCCTCGGCTTGGTTGCGATCAGCGGTCGCCCGGGCCTTCTCGTAGGCGTCCCGGTCCTCCGCCGATCGACCCTTGGCGCTCTGGTTGAGCTTGCGGATCTGACGACTCGTGAGACTCACGACCTTCGTGCCCTCGGCCGGCTGGATCTCGACGAGCTTGTCGGTCTCCGCGTTCAGCGGCAGTTGTTCGTACTTGACGAACGTGAGCTTCGTGCCGAAGGCGGGTCCGGGCTTCCCCTCCGGGTAGGTCCGGCGCACGGCCGAGAACGACACGGGGGCGAACGTCTTGCCGTCGACCACGTATTCGACGAAGGTCTTGAACTCCGTGTCCCGCGTGGCACCCTTCTCGCGGTAGGTGTCGACGGCTGGCGTCGCTCCTCTCAATCGCCACAGCGCACGGCCGTCCGGGCCGAAGAACCGGCCTGCGTCCCGCAGTTCCCCGGCGGCCAGCAGTGATCGGATGCGATCCATCGGATCGCGCACCGGGTCGGATTCGCCGCTCAGGGAGTCCTGCATCCCGAAGGCGACGGCGGCCGGTTCGGCGAGGTTGCGGTCGGAGGGAAGCAGATCGGTCGTGCGCAGCAGCAGTCGCTGGCTCGGGTAGTACTGCTGGTAGGCGCCGTCGGCGAAGCTGGTCTGCTGCTCCACGCCGGGCTCGATGACCTGTCGGTGTAGGACGCCGACAGTGCACCGGGAGGTCGGGTAGCTCGCCCGGTAGCGGCTCGGGCCGGTGGTGGCGATGTAGATCGACGTCTGCTGGTTCCAGTCGATGCAGGCGCTCTGCCTGAGCTGCTGGTGACGCATGGCGGCGGGCGCGGGCTTTCCCGGGCCACCGTCGACGAAGTCGGCCTTCTGGTTGATCACGAGGTGCACGATGCCGCCGGAGTTGGCGAGAGCGGCCTTCGCTTCGCTGACGATGTCGATCCTGCCGCCGGCGACGGGGAATAGGGTGACCGCGGCAGCGCCGGCGCCCAAGGTGGCGAGGCCGCCGATGCCGATGGCCGGTCGCACCCAGCGACGGCCAGCGCGCGTGCGGGTCCTCTTGGGTGCACTCGCCCGGCGCAGCTGCGCGCCGAAGTCGTCCATGTGGTCGTCGAGGAGATCGCGGCGGGTCATGAGGACACCTCGCTGAGGAGTTTGGGATCGAGGATGTCGGCGAGGGCCTGCAGGCCACGAGAGACGCGCGCGCGGGCGGCGACCTCCGTGAGCGACAGCGTCTCGGCGACGTCGGCGTAGGAGCGTTCTTCGACGACGCGCATCTGCACGGCGGCGCGGGTGTCCGCCGACAGCGTCGCCAGGGCGTGGGCGATCTCCTCGCGGATGTCGTCCATGCCGGCGCGGCGTTCCACGTCGCGCAGGAGCGCGTCGGTGACGGGCGGCCGTTCGATGCCGAGGCGACGCACGGCGCGCTGTTCGGCGTAGCCCTTGCGCAGATAGGCGTTCAGGAGGTTGCGGGCGATGGCGTAGAGCCACGCTGCCTCGTTCTCCTCGGAGTGGCCGCGGTACCTGCGCCGTCCCTTGACCGCCTGCGCGAACGTCTCGGACCACAGGTCCAGGGCGATCTCCGCATCGGCGGTCCGTCGGGCGAAGTACCGGAGCAACCCCTCGCGGTGGCGCTCGTAGAGCGCGTCGATGTCGAGTGTCTGGGGCATGATCAACCGTTCAGTCGTGCATGCTCGCGCCCTGTGACGTCGTCGTCGCGAAGCGTGGCGTGTCGGACCCGGTCCGGCCCGGTCCCGGCCCCGGAAGCGACGTGCGTCCTTCGGCCCGGTGCCGCGGAAACCACATGAGCACGTCAGCCCGGTACCCCAGAACGACGCGAGCCCCGCTGGTGGGCGGGGCTCACGGGAGAAGCGGGGGGAGCTTCGGGAGAAGGTCGAGGCGCAGACGGGGCAGCTGCGCCGGAGGCGTCAGTCGTTGCGCGGGGTGCGGCTGCGGAAGCCGGTGAGCGGCACGCCGTACGGCTGCTCGAGGTCGACCGGGCCGCGCGGCACGTAGGCGGCGGTCGGGGCGTAGGCGCCATTGCTGAACGCTGCGGTGGAGCCCCAGGTCTGCGCGCCACGGTCCATGAAGCGCGGCGGCCGCTGGAAGGGGACGCCCGTGTCGCCGCCCGGATGACCGGGGGGCGCGACGCTGGTCTGACGGTTGGAACCCACGAGGCGGCGCTGCATGGCCAGAGAGTCGGAGCGTTGCCCGACAACTTGAGCGCGCCGGGTTGACGGCCCATGAAGCCGGTTCTCCCGGAAGGCGGTGAGCCGACGCGCGGCCGGCCTCCGGTGAGTCCACGGGCGAGACCGCGCCGTCGATACGCTGCTCGGCGATGGCAAAGCCCGAACCGCGCCGCCTCGGCATCATCAACACCGGTGGCACGATCGGCGGCGCCCCGCGCCACGGAGTCGTGCGCACCGAGGCCCGCGACGACGCGCAGATCCGCAAATGGGCGTCGGGGACGGCGTTCGAGGTCACCCACGTCCACGCGCCGTTCGAGGCGATGAGTGAGAACTTCCTCCCGTCGGACTGGCTCACGATCGCCCGGTCGGTGAACGATCTCGTCGAGACCGGTGAGGTCGACGCCGTCCTCGTGCTCCACGGCACCGACACGATGACCTACACCTCCGCGGCCTGCTCGTTCATGCTGGCCAATCTCCCGGTGCCCGTCGTGATCACCGGCTCCAACCGCGGCTACGACCTCCTCGGCTCCGACGGCCCGACCAACGTCCGTGCCGCGATCACCGCCCTCGACCGCCTCGAGCGAGGCGTCTACGTCGTGTTCGCCGGGCGTCGCCGCGTCGCCGCCGCGATCCACGTCGGTACGCGCGTGCGCAAGGTCCAGGCGGGCGGCACCGCCTACTCCACGATCGGCGGCTCGCCGATCGGTGCGGTCTCCGACGGCGGCATCGTCACGATCGACCGCCCGATCGGCCTGCCCGTGCTGCCGCCGACAGTCGAGGATCCCCTCGTCGCGCCGCTGGAGGTCGTGATGGCGACCTCCCAGCCGGGCCTCGACTACGACGTGCTGCGCCGCGGGATCGAGTCGACCTCCGAGGTCGGTGGCGTCGTGATCGTGATGTACCCGTCGGCGACGGTGTCCCTGACGTCCGGCCGCCACTCGGCCGTCGAGTTCGCCGCCTGGTGCACCGAGAACCGCCTGCCGGTCGTCGCGACGACCACCACGCCGCCGCTCTTCGACCTCGACGACTACGAGTCGACCCGTCGCCTGAAAGAGGCCGGCGCCGTCGTGCGGACCGACATCATGCCCGAGACCGCCGCCGTCAAGCTCGCCTGGTCGGCGGCCGTCGCACGCGCCACGGGCCTCGCGCCCCTGCCGATCTTCAGCGAACAGGTCTTCGGCGAGTTCTCCACGGTCAAGCCGCCGGTCGGCCGGGTCTGACGCCCCAGCGTGCGCGTCACCCTGCCGCCGGTCGGCCGGGTCTGACGCCCCGCCAGATCTGACCCCAGAACGACGTGAGCCCCGGAACCGAGACGGTTCCGGGGCTCATCTGCGCTGAAGGGCGAGGGCGGGGGAGGATGCCCCCGCCCCTCAGGTGTTCGTCTTCGTCGCTACTTGATGAAGAGGATCTCGGAGTAGCGCGGGAGCGGCCAGAGATCGTCGGCGATGATGCCCTCGAGCTGGTCGGCGGTGTCGCGGACGGCGTTCATCGCGGGGATGACCTCGTCGTGCATCCACTGGGCGTGCTTCTGCGCGTCCTCGTCCTCGAACGGGTGGACGAGGTTCTTGTCGGCCAGGGTCTTGAGGCGCGTGTTGAGCTCCTCGACGAGCGGGAGCACCTCGTCCTTGAGGAAGCCGACGCCGGAGTCC
>JAURVW010001470.1 GCA_030655275.1 Solirubrobacteraceae bacterium | reverse complement strand
CCGATGTCGTCGCGGTCGTAGACGAGCATGGTCAGCTCGCCGTCCGTGCTGGCGATCGGCTTGCGCAGGACGACCGTGCGGCCGGTCGTCGCGGTGCTGCGGGTCGGCGTGCCCTCGATCGTGAGGTCGGGCGTGAGGGTGCTGTCCATGAGGCCGCTGCCACACGTGTAGTAGTCGTTGATCTGGCCGACGCACCGGGCGACGATCACCGACGCTCCCTTCGCCTGACGCTGGGCGCCCGCTGCCGACTTCGCGTTGGCGGCGGCCACGGTCGCGGCTACGGCGCCGGGGGCCTCCTCGACCGTGCCGGTGCCCGCGGGCTCGGCCTCCTCGTCGGTCGTCGCCTCGTCGTCGGTCGCGTCGGACGACGAGCCGTCGATCGAGCCGTCGTCGGTGGTGACCTCGACCTCGGCGTCGTCGATCGCCTCGTCCAGGGCCTCGTCGAGGGATTCACCCTCGCCCTGGCCGGTGCCGGCGTCGTCGATGAGCGAGGCGGTGTCGTCGGAGAAGCCGTCGCTCGTCGTGTCGGAGGAACCGAACGCGACGATCAGGACGATCGCCGTGATGATGCCGAGGAGGTAGAGGCCGCCGATCACGTTGAGCAGGTTGAGGCGCCCGGTGCGCGGGCGCGGGGTGATCGGCGACGGCTGGTCGGTCGGCTCGGTGAAGCCCGGGCCGACCTGCACGACGACGGTCTTGGCGGCGCGATCGTGGAGCGTGGCGCGCAGGTCGCTACCGGCCGGGGCGAAGGTGAGGTCGGTGACGGCGTAGATCGCCGCGGCCGTGACGAGGATGCCCGTGAAGATCAGCGGCGTGCCGGCGATGCCGTCGATCAGCGTGCCGAGCACGACCCCGAGGAAGGTCGGCCCGAAGAACGCCAGTCCGCGGCGGCGCGCGGCCGCCGGGGTGACGCGCGTGCCGTCGGCGCTCACGACCTGCAGACCGACCGCCCGCTTGCCGATCGTGCGGCCGTTGAAGCCGCCCTTCGTGGCGGGGAGCAGGGCGAAGTAGGCGAGCGACGGCAGGAACGAGATCGCGTAGACCAGCGACAGCAGGAGCAGTCCGCCGGGCGTGGATCCGTCGGTGCTGTAGGAGAAGCCGTCGCCGCCGTTCGTGCCGACCACCACGAGCGCCGCAATCATGAACACCGCGAAGAAGACGATCCAGCTGGCGATCGACACGAGGACGATGTCGATGAGGTACGCCCCGAGACGCGGGACGAGCGAGGCCACCTGGAGCGGGTGGCGCAACGCGGGGTCGGCGGGCGGGGATTGCGTGGTGAAGACGGCTGTCTGCGACATGACTGCACTGTCTCCTGAACTTCCCGAAACCCGTCATCGTGGGGGTATCCGGGTGTCCCCCACGTTCGGGCGCTCCGGCGACATAGACCGAGCGTCCATACGCCACCGAGGCCGTGGCACGCTCATGGCGTGGACGCACGTGACCGGTACGCCAACGAACTCGCCGAAGCCATCCTCCGAGGCGACGAGAGACCCGCCCTCGAGGCCTGCCGGAACGACAGCCTCTTGACCACGCGCGTCGCTCTCCGCGCGAGCGAGATGCTTACGGATCGAACCACCGGGAATCCCGTCGCCGTCCCTCAGGACGAGTCGTGGTGGATCCGCAGCCAACTCGCGATCTGGCACCTCTCGGGTCTGCCGGGCGCCCACGAGGCCCCGTTGGCCGACACGCTTCTGACGGCAATATGTTCCGAGGTGGTCTCGGGACCGGCGAACGCCCTCGACCTCGGTGTCATGCACTGGCTGGCGCGCCATGATCCCAAACGGATCGAGTGGCTGGCAGACCCGGGCAAGGACGACGAGCTTCATGACCAAGGCCTCTTCGGCGGCGGTCGATTCCTCTTCGCTGCGCTGTTCGCGCTGCCGGGCCCACTGGGCGCTAAGTGGCTCCCGGTCCTGTGCGGGTACGAACGAGGGATCAAGGCCGACTTCGCCTTTCAGGACATGCACTCCGGGGTGCTCCCGCGTTGGTCGGACGACGACTGGCGTTTGAGATTCGAAGCCCTTGCCGCCACCGACGGCCCGCGCCCTCGAATGCTGGACATGCTCTTCCTCTCTCCCCCCGCGCCGGCGACGGTCGCGGTTCCGCTGTCGCGGCTCTTCGCGCGGGACCCCGGCCAGACGACCGACACGTTCCAACAAACCGTCATCGGGCTGTTCCGTCTCTGGCGCGTCGGCGACGCTGGGCATGACGCTGCCCTGTTCGACTGGACGGTCTCCAATCCCGACGACCTCGTCCGCCTCGCCTGGCTCGTGGAACTCAGCGGCGATCCGTCGACAAGAGCCTCGGTCCTCGACGCGGCCGCCGGACTCCAGCAGCTCAGCGAAGAGACGTCCGCGACGCTCCGAGGTCCTCTGGACCGGCCGACCTGGGCGGAGGGCGAAGTCGCATGGGAATTGGAGCCGATCGGCGATGATGCCACCGGCTGGGTGTCGCTACCGGACGGCCGCCTCGCAGCTGGCGACCCGATCTGGGGTCAGCTCCAGGACCTCGTTCCGGTCGAGCTTCCGGTCCCGTCCGGGCGTTATCTCGCTCGCGTCATCCGCGCAGTCCATCCGCTCGAAGGCCGGCACAACGTTGCCGCCGAACTCCTCGTGAACGCCGACGCCGATGTCGTCGGCTGGGTGGTGGCTCCGGGAGATGACGGTTCGTTCTTCTGCGAGAACGGTCGCGGAGCGATCGGCGCTCCGGTGCATGTCTCCAGTCAGGGCCGAGAGGACGGCGAAGAGGCCGACAGCTATGACTTCGAAGACGTCACCGAAGTCCAGTTCATCGAGCACCGCCTGGGCGACATGATCGCCTTCGCCGTCTCGCCCCAGCATCACACCGCACAGTGCTGGGTGGGACTGGATGTCGAGGGGCGGCCTGCGCGGCTCGTCGCCGAACTCGGAATTCTCGACCTCGACCCAACCGCTCGCCCACTGCCCGGGTGACGTACCCCACAAACGACGGCGGGCCCCGGCGGAACGAGGTCCGCCGGGGCCCGCCCATGGTCGCTGCGAACCGTTCGGCCGCACGTGCGCTGCGCGTCGGGGACGCGGGCTACTTCTTGACCTTGATCGAGCCGCCGGAGACCCGGGCGCCCGTGTAGGTGGCGTCGCCGACCCAGGAGATCGTGACCTTCCAGGTGCCCTTTGCGAGCTTCGGCACCTTGATCGTCACGACGCCGTTCTTGACGGCGCCCGTGAGCGTCTTCTTGGTCTTGCCCTTCTTGAGGACGAGCGTGACCTTGCCGGAGGCGGCGGCCTTGCCGCCTGCGGCCTTCACGGTGACCTTGTAGGTGCCGGGCTTCTTGGCCGTCGGCGCCTTGGCGACGGCGCCGGAGACCTTGCCGGCCGCGACCTTCGCGACCGTGGTGCCCGGCTTCGGCGCGACCGTCGGCGCGGGGCCGGCAACGGGGACCGGCGTCGGCTTGATCTCGGCCTGCACCGCGAGGGCGGTCACCGTGAGCGTGCCCGACTTCGAGAACCCGGCGACGGCGTCGCCGCCGGCGTAGGAGACCGTGAACTCGTACTCACCTGCGGCCAGGACCGGAAGCGTGAAGGTGGCCTTGGCGTCGCCGAGCTCCGCCGAGGTCGAGGCGACGGTGGCGCCACCCTTCTTCACGACGACCGACACCGAGCCGGTCGGGACACGATCGAACTCGTTCGCGATCGCGAGCGAGATCGTCGGCGCGGTCGCAGCGTCGACGCTGGGCGCCGACACCGTCTGCGTGGACACGACGCCGCCCGGGAGACCAGCGAAGAAGCGGTCGAGCGCACGCAGGGCGGCGATGCCACCGGCGACGCTGCCCGGCGAGGTCGCATTCCCCCACGTGGAGTTCACGCGGGTCTTGCGGATCTGCGCGACACCCCAGGCCGCGACGACCTTCTGGAGGTCCGCGACGGTCGGAGCGTTGGCCGCCTTCGCCGCGAGGTAGGCCGCCTTCGCCGCGGCGAAGTTGGCCGGGGCGTCCGCACCGAGCGCGGAGAGTGCGGTGGCGAGCGTCGACGGGCTCGCGTCGAACACGTTCGTACCGTTGACCGGATCCGCGGTCGACGCGACGGTCACGTTGCCGCCCGCCTCCGTGACCTTGCCCTTGTCGCCCTCGGCGAGGAAGTCCGTGTCGTCGGCGTCGGTCGCCGTGTTGGCGTAGAGCGCCGTCGGGTCGGTCTGCCAGGTGAAGTCCGCCAGCGCGGCGTTGATCTTCGTCCAGATCGGCGCATTCAGCGGGATCGTGGTGATGCCGAGCTGGTTGGCCGCCGGGCGCGTGAACCAGTACTGCGACATGTACTCCGTGTACTTGCCGTCGCCCTTGTCGATGATCCACTGGCGGGTCGCGCCGCCATGCGGTGCATCGCCGGCCTGGCCCTTGTATCCGACGACGAACGGCACCTGCAGCTTGTTGATGCGTGCCAGCGGCTTGGAGTTGTCGGCGCCGGGGTAGTACGTGACCGTGCTGTTGGTGGTCGGGTCGTACTCGGTCTTGATGTTCGACAGGTACTGCTTCACGAGCTCGGCGTACAGGAAGCTCGGCGTGGTCTTGAGCGTCGAGGCCGCGTTCGTGCCGGCCGTGTTGCGTACCTGCAGCGGGTTGGTGGAGGCGTTGCCGCCGCCGTCCGTGCCGCCGTCGAGGATGGTGTCGAAGTTGAAGACGGTGACGTCGTTCTCCTGGGCCTCCTCGTTGACGGCCGAGATCACCGGGCGGGTGTTGGGGCACCAGGTGCCGCCGAACAGCAGGACCGCGTCCTTGGACGTCTCGGTCTTGAGCAGGAAGACGAGCTCCGGGTACGTGACCTGGTGCACGCGCCAGCCCCCATCGGCTGCGGCGTCGTCCTCGTCGGTGAGGACCGGCGTGTTCTTCCCCTGGGCCTCGCTGGCCGAGGCGGCCGCCTGCTTGGCGTTGTTGGCCGACTTCCACCACGCGAACTCACTGCGGGTGGCGAGGTTCGACGCGCCGACGGTGCCGACCGCCGTGGCGACGTCGGCCTTCGTCCTGGCCGAGGACGGTTCGTCCGTGAGGTCGATCCAGGAGGCGATCTTC
>JAURVW010000278.1 GCA_030655275.1 Solirubrobacteraceae bacterium | reverse complement strand
TCCGCGCCGCCGCGGTGGCCGTGCCGCCTCGTGGCAGCGGGCCAGGTCTCAGGTGCGTCCGGAACTCAGCCGACGGGCGTCGCCTGCTGCTCGGCCGCCTTCGCCGCCTTGCGCTCCTTGCGCGACGGCAGCCGGTAGCCGGGCTCGCCGAGCGCCGGACCCTTTTCGTCGACCGAGTCGACGAGATGACCTTCGAGGGCGATGTTCGGCAGCACCTTGTCGAGCCACTTGGGCAACGACCAGGCGCGGTCGCCGAGCAGCAACACGACGGCCGGGGCGATCACGAGCCGCACGATGAGCACGTCGATGAGGATCGCGAGACCGAGGCCGACGCCGATCATCTTCTGGCCGACGTCCGGGGCGAACGTGAACGAGATGAAGACCGAGGTCATGATCAGGCCCGCGACGAGGATCACCTTGCCGATCCGTCCCATGCCGTGGATGACGGCCTCGCGCGGCGCGTCACCCTCGCTGTGGGCCTCGTGGATCCGCGAGAGCAGGAACACGTTGTAGTCCATGCTCAGGCCGAACAGGATCGCGAACAGCATCACCGGCACGAAGAACAGCACCGGGATGTCGCCGCCGCCCGCGCCGATCAGCCCGCCGCCGATGTCGTCCTGGAAGACGGCCGTGACGATGCCGTAGGCCGCAGCGACCGACAGCAGGTTGAACACGGCCGAGACGAGTGGGATCCACAGCGACCGGAACGCCATCATGAGGAGCAGCACCGACAGGCCGATGACCACCGTGATGAAGATCGGCAGCCCGGACGCCGTCTTGGACGAGAGGTCCTCGAGGGCGGCCGTCTGACCACCGATGTACGCCTTGATCGGCGTGCCCTTCGTCGCCGCCGGTACGACGTCGTCGCGCAGCTCCTTGAGCACGTCACTGGTCTTGACGTCCTGCGGCGAGGTGGTCGGGATGGCGACGGCCGTGGCGATCTCCCCGTCCTTGCTGAGGGTCGCCGGCGCCGCGAAGGCGATCCCCGGCGTGTCGGCGATGGCCTTGCTCAGCGCGGCCAGCTGGGTCTCGTTGCTCGCTGCGCCCTTCGGCACGTCGGCGACGACGAGCAGCGGGCCGTTCGTGCCCGGGCCGAAGCCCTTGCTCAGGTTGTCGTAGGCGATCCGCGAGGTGTCGTCGGTGGCCTTGTTGCTGTCGTCCGGCTGCCCGAGGCGCATGTGCGTCGCCGGCGCTGCGAACACGAGCAGGATCAGTACGCCGGCGGCGATGGACAGCCACGGCTTGGCCGTGACGATCTCGCCCCACCGGCTGAACGCCGGGGAGGCCGCCACGTGCTCGATCTTCTTCGGCCGCAGCTTGCGCGAGAACGCGCCGATCAGGACCGGCAACAGCGTGACGGCGGAGATGACCACGGCGGCGA
>JAURVW010001463.1 GCA_030655275.1 Solirubrobacteraceae bacterium | reverse complement strand
GAGCCGGGTGAGCGACCCCTGCCGGAAGGCGGTCGTCTGGCGAAGGGTGCGCGCGGGAATCGTGATCGAGCGGATCACCTCGCCGGGCGCGAGCGAGGTGGTGCCGTCGCCGGTCACGAGGTCCATCACCGGCACGGTGCGCTCGCCTCCGTCCGGCAACCAGACGAGGCAGTGGCCGTCGAGCGCCGCCGTGAGCGAGGTCATCGGCCCGGCGGGCAGCGCGCAGCAGAGGTTGCCACCGACCGTCCCGACGTTCCATACCTTGAACGACCCACGCAGCGCCTCACAGCACTCGCGCGCGAGCCGGAGCGCCGGCCAATTCGACGCCGCGGCCGACTCGGAGAGGCGTGCGACCTCGGCCAGCGTGCAGGTGGCCGCGAGCTCGAGCCCGTCCTCCCCCACCGCGACCGACGGCCAACCGAGGCCGGTGAGATCGATCAGGCGCGTCGTCCCGATCTGCGGCTCGGAGAAGATCCACGAGCCGCCCGCGAGGAACCGGTCGCCGTCGCGCACCCCGGCGGCGAGCAGCTCGTCGCGGCCGCGGGCGACGACGATCTCGGCCACCGTCCCGAGATCCATCAGGCCCCGATCGCGAAGGCGCGTTCGGCGGCGACGAGATCGGCGGGCTGGTCGACGTCGAGGGTCGCGCCGACCCCGTCGACCGGGATCGCGCGCATCCGTCGCCGGGCGATCACCGGGCCGAGTCCGCGGTCGCCTTGGAGCGTGCGAGCCCGTTGGATCGCCGACCGGCCCAGCAGGACGGGATGCCCCGGGATGCGCTCGTGGAACGGCCGGGCCACCTCGTGTCGCACCCCGAGCCCCGGAAGGCCCTCGCGGAGCACGAGCGCGACGAGTTCGGCGGTGACGAGCGGCTGGTCGGCGAGGAGCACGAGGGCGGCGTCGACGTCGCCGACCTCCTCGAGGCCGCGCCGCAGCGACGCCGCGATGCCCTCGGCCCAGCCTCCGCAGTGCACGATGCGGTGCCGGCCGCTGCCGCACCGCAGCGGGTGGCCAGGGCCCTGGCCGAGGGTCTGCCCGAGCGACGTGCCGAGCGAGGAGCGCAGGACCGCACGGACCTCGTCGGCCTGCGACCCGACCACCACGACGACCTCGTCCAGCTGTCGCGAGGCGCAGGCCGCCTCGACCGCGCGGGCCACGAGGGGGCGTCCGCCGACGAGCGCGGCCTGCTTCGTCGGCCCACCGAAGCGCCGACCGGCGCCCGCCGCGAGCACGATCCCCGCGACCCTCATCGGCCCGTGCCCCGCAGTGGCGAGAGCGCCGTGAGTCGATACCGCGCGCCGTCGTCGGCGCCGATGCGGCCGTCACCCTCGGAGAGTCGGCCGCCGCGGCGACCGTTGCGGGCGGCGATCAGTTCGGCCACGATCGAGACCGCGACCTCGGCCGGGTCGCTCGTGCCGAGGTCCAGGCCGATCGGCCCGACGATCCGTGCGAGTTCACGCTCCGTGCAGCCGCCGGCGCGCAGCCGTGCGATCCGCTCGGCGTGGCTGCGTCGCGAGCCGATCGCGCCGATGAAGCCGGCCTCGCCGAGCAGCGCGGCCCGCAGGGCGGCGTCGTCGAGCGCGGGCTGATGACTGAGGGCGACGACGGCGTCGGCGGGGCCGAGCGGGCCGAGCTCGAGGAACGCCTCCTCGGGCCACTTCAGGATGAGCCGACGGGCATCGGAGATCGGAGCGTGCGCCGCGATGGAGACGCGGGGATCGACGATCGTCGTCGCCCAGCCGAGCGCCCGGGCCTGGGTACACAGCGCGCCCGCGACGATGCCCGCTCCGATCAGCGCGAGCGTTGGCGGCGCCGAGGCTTCGAGCACGTACTTCTCCAGCGCGTCGCGCTGCCAGGCCAGCGTGCGGATCGGGAGGACGGCATCGCGCTCGGCGCGCACCGCCGCCGAGAAGGCTGCCTGTTCGATCGCTTCGCGAGCCGGCCCGGAGACCGGGTCGCCGGCGGGGTCGGCGCGGTCGGCCGAGCCTTCGCGCCCCGGCGCGTCCTCGCCGGACCACCGCTGCACCCACACGTCGATCCCGCCACCGCACGGCAGGGCCGAGCCGGTGAGTTCATCACCGCCTGGAGCGAAGCGCAGTCGCCGGGCCGGGCCGCCCGCGAGCACCTCCTGTGCGGCGCGCACCACCTCGGCCTCCACGCATCCGCCCGAGACGGCGCCGGCCGTGCGGCCGTCGGCCGCGACCGCCAGGCAGGAGCCGGCCGGGAGCGGCGCGCGCCCATGGACCTCGACGACCGTGGCCAGCGC
>JAURVW010001457.1 GCA_030655275.1 Solirubrobacteraceae bacterium | reverse complement strand
GAGCCGGTCGGCGCCGCGAGGGCGACGGGCTGGTTGACCGCGGCGCCGTCGGCGGTCTCGCCGCTCGCCTCGGCGCGGAGCTTGGCCTCGAGCTTGTCGGCGATCTTGAGCTTCATCGCGCGGAGCGTCTCGACGTTCGGGCTGCCCGTGAGCGTGAGCGCCTGCACCCGCTGGTACTTCTTGATCGCCTTGCGCGTCCTGGAGCCGAGGGCGCCGTCGGGCTTCACCTTCACGCGACGCTGCACCGACTTGGTCTGCGACGAGGTGAGCTTCACCGGCTGGACCACGATCGGGTCCGCGGCGGCAGCATCGGCGGAGACATCCGCCGGCGCCTGGGCCTTCGCGGCGCCGCTCTGCGACCCGGTGCTCGCGCTCGAACCGCCGACGGACGCACCGCCAGTGTTCTGGGCGGCGAACGCGGACGGCGCAGTGCTCAGCACGAGCAGGACGGCGACCAGGGTCGCACGGGTGATCGGGTTCCTCACAGCATTCCTCTTTCGAAGGCCTGCGGGGTTAGCTGACGGGCTGGCGCAGAAAGAGCAGCGCCCCAACACAAGTGTGTTGATTAGCCCCAAAGAATTGGGTCCCCCGCTCGCCGGAAAAGGGCTCCGGCGACTCGGCAGACGGCAACGTACCACGGGTCGTCGACGGTTCCACCGAGCATCGGACGCCCTGAGCGCCGACTTCCCCTCTGCAAGCGCCGTTGCAGGGGCAGGAGACGTCGATCCGTGCGCGATGACACGGATGAAATGGCCCGTTCAGGCAGGGATGGGCTCGAAGATCGACGCGAGGGACTCGGCGGCAGGCGTGTGGCCGATCGGGCGCGTCGACGCCCGCGCCGCGACCGCGTCCCTCGCCGCACGCTCGGCGATCCGCTGGATCGATGGGGGATCGAGGCGTCGCCGTCGGACCATGGATCGACTCTCTCGAACGTAGAGGCCAGATCCTGTCCTAAGCGACTGCGAGGTTGTGTCCATGGCCGAGACCTCCGCACGACTGCTGCGTCTCCTGTCGCTGCTGCAGACGCGGCGCGACTGGACGGGCGCCGAACTCGCCGAGCGGTTGAACGTCGCTCCGCGCACCATCCGCCGCGACATCGACCGGCTCCGCAAGATCGGCTACCCCGTCGACGCCGACCGCGGCCTGGCCGGCGGTTACCGCCTCGGTGCCGGGGCCGAGCTGCCGCCGCTGCTGCTCGAGGACGACGAGGCCGTCGCCATCGCGGTCGGGCTCCGCGGCGCGACGGCCGGCTCGGTGCGCGGCATCGAGGAGAGCTCCGTGCGCGCGCTCGCGAAGCTCGAGCAGATCCTCCCGGACCGCGTCCGCCGCAAGGTCTCGGCGATCCAGGGCTTCACGGTGTCGCTCCCGCGGCGCGGCCCGTCGATCGACGCGAACGTGCTCACCACGCTCTCGGCCGCCTGCCGCGACCGCGACCGCGTGCGCTTCAAGTACCGCACCGCCGACGGCACGCTGAGCACCCGCAAGGTCGAGCCGGTGCGCCTCGCCCACGAGGGCCAGCGCTGGTACCTGCTCGCCTTCGACAACGACCGCGACGACTGGCGCACCTTTCGCGTCGACCGGATCGGCGACGTGCCGTCGTCGGCCGGTCGGTTCGCGCGCCGCCCCGACCCTGAGGGCGGCATCGACGCCTACATGGCGAAGATGATGCAGCCGTGGACGCACCTGGAGCGGTCCTCGACCTCGATCGTGCGGGTCCACGCTCCGCACGCGCGCACGACCAACCGGATCTCCCCGGCCTACGCCGACTCGATGCCCGACGGCGACGACGCCACCATCCTGCGCCTGGCGTCCGACTCGACCGACTGGGTCGCGATGCAGCTGATCATGGCCACCCACGAGCT